>DASZQQ010000474.1:0-4137 GCA_035549595.1 Caulobacteraceae bacterium | reverse complement strand
AAGGGCCCGCCAAGGCCGGAGGCGCCGGCGGCGCAGCCGGCGCCTTGGGGCGGGCGAAGGCGGGCGCGGCGGCGAGCCCGAGCGCCGCGGCGCAGACGAGAGCGGTCTTCATGAGCCCTGCCCTAGATTGAAACCTGCGGTGAGGCCAAGTGCTTTTGGCCGCAGGTCAGCGGGCGAATTTGTGACGCAGACGGTCGCCGACGCCTGGCGGCACGAAACGCGAAACGTCGCCGCCGTTCTGGGCGATCACCTTGACCAGGCTGGACGCGATCGCCTGGTGCCGCGGATCGGCCATCAGGAACACGGTCTCGATCTCGCGGTCGAGCTGCTGGTTCATGGCCGTCATCTGGTACTCGAACTCGAAGTCGGCGACGGCGCGCAGCGAGCGGATGATCACCGCGGCCTTGATCTCCTGCGCCAGCTGGATGGTCAGCTTGTCGTCGTAGCCGACCACCTCGATCTCGGCGATCTTGGCGCATTCGGTGGTCTCGGTGCGCAGGATCTCAACGCGCTCGGCCAGCGGGAACAGCGGCCCCTTGGCCTGGTTGGCCGCCACCGCGATGACGAGGTGGTCCACCAGCTTGACCGCCCGGCGGATGATGTCGAGGTGACCGTTGTGAGCCGGGTCGAAGGTGCCTGGATAGAGCCCGATCCGCCTCATCCGATCTCCCCGCAGTCAAGGGTTACCTAGCGCCACCCCTTTCCGGGCAAAGGCGCGCCAAGCCCTTCGACGTGGAAAACGCCAGTCTGTCAACCATCCGAGGCGCCCCTTCCGGTGAGTAAGGCGCCTGGGGACATGTTCCGGAGGAACGTGTCCCCTTCAGCCAGTCTCATGGTCAGGGATGGGGGACACGAACCCTGCCGGCGGCAGGGATCATGTCCCCGGAGCCTCGCCGTTCTCCTCGACGCCGTCGCCGTCGCCGGCCTCGCCTTCCAGCCGCTCCACCGAGACCACGTGCTCGTCCTCCGCCGTGCGGAAGATGGTCACGCCTTGGGTGTTGCGCCCGGCGATGCGGATCTGGCCCACCGGCACGCGGATCAGCTGGCCCTGGTCGCTGACCAGCAACAGCTCGTCGGCGTCCTCGACCGGGAACGAGGCCACCAGGCGCCCGCCCCGCTTGGAGAGGTCGTGCGCCATCAGCCCCTGGCCGCCGCGGCCCGTGCGCCGGTAGTCGTAGGCGCTGGTGCGCTTGCCGAAGCCCTCGGACGAGACCGTCAGGATGAACTGCTCGGCGCCGCCCAGTCCGGCGATGCGCTCGGGCGAGAGGGCGACGTCGGCCTCCGCGGCCTCGCCCTCTTCCGGCTCGGGCGCGGGCGCTTCTTCGGTTTCCCCCTCGCCAGCGGCGCGGCGCATGGCTGCCGAGTGCTTGAGGTAGGCCTCGCGCTCGGCGGGCGTCGCGTCCACCGCCCGCAGGATCGCCATCGAGATCACGGTGTCGCCGTCGGCCAGGCGGATGCCGCGCACGCCGGTCGACTCGCGGCCGGCGAACACGCGCACGTCCTCGACCGGGAAGCGGATGCAGCGCGCCTGGGCGCTGGTCAGCAGCACCTCCTCGTCCGGCCGGCAGAGCGCCACGCCGATGATCGCGTCGCCGTCGTCGAGCTTCATGGCGATCTTGCCGTTGCGGTTCACCTGGACGAAGTCGCTCAGCTTGTTGCGCCGCACGCTGCCCGAGCGGGTGGCGAACATGACGTCCAGGCTGTCCCAGGTCGCCTCGTCCTCCGGCAGCGGCAGGATCGAGGTCATGGTCTCGCCGTGCTCGATCGGGAACAGGTTGACGAAGGCCTTGCCGCGCGAGGTCGGCGTGCCCACCGGCAGGCGCCAGACCTTCAGCTTGTAGACCTTGCCGCCGGACGAGAAGAACAGCACCGGCGCGTGGGTCGAGGCCGAGAACACCCGCGTGACGGCGTCCTCTTCCTTGGTCGACATGCCCGAGCGCCCGCGCCCGCCGCGATGCTGCGTGCGGTAGGTCGAGAGCGGCGTGCGCTTGACGTAGCCCGAGTGGGTGACGGTGATCACCATGTCCTCGCGGACGATCAGGTCCTCGTCCTCGAGGTCGGCGTCGCCCTCGACGATCTGGGTCCGGCGGGGGATGGCGAAGTTGGCCTTCACCTCCTCGAGCTCGGCGCGGACCACGGCCATGATGTTGGCGCGCGACGACAGCAGCTCGAGGAAGCCCTTGATCGCGGTGGCCAGGCTGTTGGCCTCGTCGAAGATCTCCTCGCGGCCGAGGCCGGTCAGGCGCGACAGCGTCAGGGCCAGGATCGCGCGGGCCTGCTCGTCGGTCAGCCGGACGCGGTCGCCCTCCACCAGCGCCGTGCGCGGGTCGGCGATCAGCTCGATCAGGGCCATCATGTCGCCGACCGGCCAGTCGCGGTTGGAGAGGCGCTCGCGGGCCTCGGCCGGGTCCTTCGACGAGCGGATGATGTGGATCACCTCGTCGATGTTGACCACGGCGATGGCGAGCCCGACCAGTACGTGGCCCCGGTCGCGGGCCTTGTTCAGCTCGAAGCGGGTCCGCCGGACGACGACCTCCTCGCGGAAGTCGACGAAGGCCTGGACCATCTCCTTCAGGCCCATCTGCTCGGGCCGGCCGCGGTTGATGGCCAGCGCATTGACCCCGAACGAGGTCTGCAGCGGGGTGAAGCGGTAGAGCTGGTTCAGCACCACCTCGGCGCTGGCGTCGCGCTTCAGCTCGATGACGACGCGCAGGCCCTGGCGGTCGCTCTCGTCGCGCAGGTCGCCGATGCCCTCGATGCGCTTCTCGCGCACCAGTTCGGCGATGCGCTCGACCATGGCGGCCTTGTTCACCTGGTAGGGGATCGAGGTGACGACGATCGCCTCGCGCCCGCCGCGGATCTCCTCGATCGTCGCCTGGCCGCGCACGATCACCGAGCCGCGGCCGGTCATCAGCGCCTGGCGAGAGCCGGTCCGGCCGATGATCTCGCCGCCGGTCGGGAAGTCCGGGCCGGGCACGATCTCGAGCAGCTCCTCGAGGCCGATGTCGGGCTTGTCGATCAGCGCCAGGCAGGCGTCGACCACCTCGCCGAGGTTGTGCGGCGGGATGTTGGTGGCCATGCCGACGGCGATGCCGCCCGAGCCGTTCACCAAGAGGTTCGGGATGCGCGAGGGAAGGACCGACGGCTCCTTCTCCTTGCCGTCGTAGTTGTCCTTGAAGTCGACGGTGTCGAGGTCGATGTCGGCCAGCAGCGACATGGCGGGCTTGGCCAGCCGGCACTCGGTGTAGCGCATCTGCGCCGGCGGATCGTTGTCGATCGAGCCGAAGTTGCCCTGGCCGTCGATCAGCACCAGGCCCATCGAGAACGGCTGCGCCATGCGCACCAGGCTGTCGTAGATCGCCGCGTCGCCGTGCGGGTGGTACTTACCCATGACGTCGCCGACCACGCGGGCCGACTTCACATAGGGCCGGTCGGGCGTGTGGCCCTGCTCGTTCATCGAGAACAGGATGCGCCGGTGCACCGGCTTCAGGCCGTCGCGCACGTCGGGCAGCGCGCGGCTGACGATGACGCTCATGGCGTAGTCGAGGTACGACTTCTTGAGTTCGTCCTCGATGTGGATGGGGGTCACGGCCCCCCGCCGGCCATCGTCGGGTGGTAGGATTGTCTCGTCGGTCAAGGGAGTTTTCGAACTTGAGGAATCGGGCGTCAGACAGCCCGCTTCGTGATAGCATCCGGGGACAGGCGGCGCCACCCGCACGGGTCGGCGCCCCCACTTCGGACGACACGGACCCGAGGTTCAGAAGTCATGGCCAAGCCGCTGATTTTCTTCGTCCTTGCCACCGCCACCCTGACCACTGCCAGCGCCGCCGGCGCGGAGGCCGATCGCCACGCCGGAGTCTACCGATTCACGCCCCTGCCGCCGGGCTGGTGCGTGGACCATCCGCCGCCCGCCGCCCAGCCGGGTCCGCCGCCCAGGGTGCAGCGCCTGGACGAGCTGCCGGCGGCCTATTTCATCCAGATCGCCGCGCCGCACGACGCGCCGCCCGCGCCCCTGCCCTTCGCCACGCCCGCGGCGCCCGCCTACGACCCCTGCGCCCATGTTGCGCCGACGCTGATGCGGGTGCGCTGAGAACCCGAAGCGGCGAACCGGCCTCATTGCGCGCCGCGCGCGGATGG
>DASZQQ010000473.1:0-8105 GCA_035549595.1 Caulobacteraceae bacterium | reverse complement strand
AGGGCGCCCAGAGGTCGCCTCGCCAAGTCCTTCGGCGTCTTGCGCGCCGTCACAGGCCATAGGCGATAGACCTGCCGTTACCGGAAAGGGGCGCCCCTCAGTGGGGGGCGCGGGCCTTGCCGGGCCAGGTCAGGTAGCCGTCCTCGTCGCGGCCGGCGTAGCGGTAGACCTCGTAGCCGCCGCCCTCGCCGTAGCGCCAGCGATAGCCGCCGGAGCCTTGCGCGTCGGCGTCGCCATAGCCGAAGCGGTCGCCTTCGCTGCCGCCGTAGGACCAGCCGCCGCCGGAGGCGTAACCGCCTTGGGCGTAGCCGCCCTCGGCGTAGTCCTGCCGGCCGTAGAGGCTCTGGCCGAAGCCGTCATGGCCATAGCCGCCCTGGGCGTAGCCGCCCTGGCTGTAGCCGCCCTGGTAGCCGCCGCCCGAGGCGTAGCCGTCGCCGAACGACCAGTCGGCGCCGTCGTCGGAACGGCGCTCGCCGCCCGACCAGCCGCCCTGCTCCGAGTAGCTGTAGCCGCCGCCGCTGCGGTGGGCGTAGCCGCCCGCGTCGCGCTCGGCGTGCTCGTGACGCTCGGACCAGCCGCGGGCCTCGGCGTCGCCGCCGTAGGCATGGCCCTCGCCGCGCTCGTCGACGGCGCCGCCGACCCCGCGGTCGCGGTCGTGGTCGTGGTCGTGGTCGTCGTAGCGGTGGTGGTCGTGGTCGCGGTCGCGGTCACGGTCACGGTCGTGATCGCCGTCCCGGTCGCCCCAGGCGTAGCCGTAGCTCTGGCCGTCCACCTGGCCGACGACTTCGCCGCCATGGGTGTCGTATTCGCGGTGCTCGGAGCGTTCGTGGCGGTCGGTGCTGCCGACGTATTCCTCGTCGCCGTGCGACCAGGCGACGTCGGGCCGGCGCTGCGCCTCGTGCGCCTCGTGCTCCTCGTGGCGGCGGGCCTCTTCATGGCCGCCGTGCATGCCATGCATGCCGTGCATGTGGTGATGGTGATAGTCGCCGCCCTCGTCCGCCATCGGCGGCGGCGGTGCGGCCGGGGGCAGAGGCTCCGGCGGCGCGATCGGCGGCGGCGGCGGGAGGGCCTCGACATGGCGCCAGTGACGGCCGGCGCCGCGGCCGTGGTCGACCTCCCACGGATGCAGGCCGCCGCGCTCCATCTCATAGCGGTAGACCCACGCCTGGCTCTGGGAGACCCCATGGTCCTCGGGGTTGTACGCGGGCGCCGGCGGCGGGGCCTCGGCGACGTGGACGACGTGGCGGCGGCGCACGATGCGCTGGCGCATCTTGTGGCCGTGCGCCACCGCGGCCGGCGGGCAGACCTGCTTCGGCGGCGGCGCGGCCGGCTGGGCGGCCGGGCAGTAGAAGATCGGCGCCGGTGGCGGCGGCGCGGCGGCGGCCGTATCGGCTGCAGCGGCGGCCGTACCGGCCATGAGAACGGCGCCCAGCGCCGACGACATCAGGAGCAAGCGCATCATCTTCGTACCCACCTGAACGACACTTCTGGACGCATTAGACGCCAAGGCGCCCCCATGGCGCGCGGTGTTTCACCTGTCGCGCGAACGCCGGACTGCACGGTCCGGGTAATGAGCTTAGGCCGGGCGCGCCCGGCGCGCACCTGTTTCGGCCGCAATCGCGCGCCACCGTGTTCCGTCGCCGGGACCGCGCGCTGCGGCTGATGGCGCGGCGGCGAATCCACTTATGCTTGCGGTTGCTAAGGCGCGTTCGCCTCACTAGCGTCGCGCGGCTTTTCAATCGGGGCGGAGGACGGCGTGACGGTCGAGGCGGTGATCTGGGATTTCGGCGGGGTGTTCACGACGTCGCCGTTCGAGGCGTTCAACCGCTACGAAGACCGGCATGGCCTGCCGAAGGACCTGATCCGCACGGTCAACGCCACCAATCCGGACTCCAACGCCTGGGCCCTGTTCGAGCGCAACGAGATCGACCGCCACGGCTTCGACCTGAAGTTCCTGGAGGAGTCGACCGCGCTGGGCCATCCGGTGCGCGGCGCCGACGTGCTGCCGCTGCTGTCGGGCGACCTGCGTCCGCGCATGGTCCAGGCCCTGGTGGCCTGCAAGGCGCGCTTCAAGGTCGGCTGCATCACCAACAACGTCGCCACCGGCGAAGGACCCGGCATGCAGTCCACCGCCGAGGGCGCCAGCCGCACGAGCGGGGTCATGGCGCACTTCGAGGTCATCCTGGAAAGCTCCAAGGTCGGCATCCGCAAGCCGGACCCGCGCATCTACCAGATGATGTGCGAGGCGCTGGGCGTGGCGCCGGCCGCCTGCGTCTACCTCGACGACCTGGGCGTCAACTGCAAGCCGGCCGCGCAGCTGGGCATGCAGGCGATCAAGGTGGTGACCGAGGCCCAGGCCCTGGCCGACCTCGAGCGCATCACCGGCGTCAGTGTGCCGCTGGAGGCCGCATGAGCCGCCCGGCGCGCATCGGCGCGGCCGCGGCCCTGGCGCGCCTCGACGGCTGGAGCGCGGCCGAGGGCCGCGACGCCATCGTCAAGACCTTCCGCTTCGCCGACTTCAACGAGGCCTTCGGCTGGATGACCCGCGTCGCCCTGGCCGCCGAGAAGCTCGACCACCATCCGGAATGGTCCAACGTCTACAACCGCGTCGAGGTGCTGCTGGCCACCCACGACGCCGACGGCGTCACCGACCTCGACGTGACCCTCGCCGCGATCATGGACGCCGCGGCGGGCTGAGTTCTCCCTCCCCCTCCGTGGGGAGGGACAGCGCATATGGGCTGTGACGGCCCGCATGACGCCGAAGGACTTGGCGAGGCGACCTCTGGTCGCCCGATCCCGTCCTTCAGGCCACTGATGCTCCGCACTCTCTCGGCCGAAGCCAAATGCGATAGCCCTCCCCACGAGGGGGAGGGAGGGTCTTACGCCCCCGCCGTGACCGCGTGCAGGCGCGCGTAGGCGCCGCCCTGGCGGACGAGGTCGCCGTGGCGGCCTTCCTCGACGATGCGGCCGCCGTCGAACACCAGGATCCGGTCCGCGCCGCGGATGGTCGACAGGCGGTGGGCGATGACGATGGTGGTGCGGCCAACCATCAGCTCCTCCATCGCCGCCTGCACCTGCAGCTCGGTCTCGACGTCCAGCGACGAGGTCGCCTCGTCGAGCACCAGGATCGGCGCGTCGGCGAGGAACGCCCGGGCGATGGCCACCCGCTGGCGCTCGCCGCCGGAGAGCTTCACGCCCCGCTCGCCCACCGGCGTCGCATAGCCGTTCGGCAGGCGGGTAATGAAGTCGTGCGCCCGCGCACGCCTGGCCGCCAGGACCACCTCCTCGGGCGTGGCGTCGGGCCGCGCATAGGCGATGTTCTCGGCGATCGAGCGGTGGAACAGGGCCGGGTCCTGGGGCACCACGGCGATCGCGCGCCGCAGGTCGCCCTGGCGGACGCGGGCGATGTCCTGGCCGTCGATCAGGATACGGCCGGCCTGCACGTCGTAGAGCCGCTGCACCAGCTTGACGAAGGTCGACTTGCCCGACCCGGTCGGCCCGACCAGGGCCACCCGCTCGCCCGGGGCGATCACCAGGGAGAAGTCGCTGTAGAGCGCGCCGGCCTGGTTCTCGTAGCCGAAGCGGACGCGCTCGAACACGATCTGGCCCAGCTGGCCGCTGAACGGCTCGGCGTCCGGCCGGTCCGACAGCTGCGGCGGCGTCCTCATGTACGAGGCCACGTCCATGGTGTCGTCCAGGCCCTTCTGCAGCATGCGCGTGATCTCGCTGAAATTGCGCATGTAGCCGGCCATGACGACGAAGCTGGTGATGGCGAAGGCGACGTCGCCGGGGGTGGCGCGCCCCCTGGTCCACAGCCACACCATCAGGCCGGTCAGGCCCGCCTGCAGGGTCCAGACGAACAGGTTCTGGCCGACGCCGACGATGTTGAAGCGGTCCCAGGTGCGGTTCACCGCCACGCGCCAGGCGTCGACCGTGCGGGCGAAGCGGGCCTCCTCGCGCGCCTCGGCCCCGAACGCCTTGACCACCGGGTTGGCGCCGATCGAGTCCGCCAGGGCCGCGCCGATGCGGGAGTCCAGGGCGTTCGACGCCAGGTTGGCCGGCCGGATGTACTTCACCGACAGCACCGTGTTGTAGATGCCGAAGGCGACCACCAGCACGGCCACGAACACGCCGGCGATCGGCCAGCGCAGGCCCATCGAGACGGCCAGGCCCGTCATCACGATCAGGGTCGGCGCCAGCATCAGCAAGAGGGCGTCGGCGGCGCTGTCGTAGCCCCACATCGCCCGCGACACGCGCCGCACCGTGGCGCCGGCGAAGTTCGAGGCGTGCCAGTCGGTGGAGAACGACTGCACCCGCTGGAAGCCCTCCTTCACCATCCGCGACATGATCCGCGAGTAGAAGCCGTTCATGATGCGGAAGGTCGACGAGCGCGAGGCGTAGAAGAAGAAGTACAGGCTCGACAGCGACGCCCAGGCGATCCAGGCCGTGCGCGTCACCCGCGCCGGGTCCGAAACCGCGTTCATCAGGCCGCGGGTCGCCCACGGGATGGTCAGGTCGCACGCCGCCGCCGCCACGATCAGCGCGCAGGCCGCGCCGAAGCGCACCGGCTCGGCCATCCAGTGGCGGCCGATGTAGGCCAGGACCTGCAGGTTGGAGAGGGTTCTGGGACGCGCGTCTTCGTCGTCCTCGTCTATCGCGATGCTCATCGCACGCGTCCTTCGGCTGGCGTTGAATCGGGAACGGCCGGCGCAGCATGGCGCCGGCGCGGGAAGGGGAGAGTCAGGAGACTCTGGGGGCTTGGGAGAGACACGGGCGGAGATCCTCGGAGGTCGGAAAGGGTCCGACCGGGAGGCTTCCGCGCGTTAAGTCAGAAGAGCCGGTCGGTGGGCATGGCGGCGCAGGCCGCTCCACGCGGGAGGGATTTCTTTGCGACGTTCATCTTCGCAACCCTCCTTTCCGGCGCGTTCGACGAGGATGCGGACGCTAGGCGCGCCGTTCCCGTGGGTCAACCCGTCCGGAACAACCTGAAGCAAGTGTGGCGCGAAGCGCACACCGCAGAAAATGGGGACACACACTCATTCTGCGCTCGGCGCAGGATCAGGCTGGCTCACCGCCGTGAGTGTGTGTCCCCATTTTCTGCGGGGCGCGCCGCTAGTTGACCATGATGGTGCCGAGCAGGAGCCGCGCGCCGGGGCGGCCGAGGACTTCGTCGGTCTGGCGCTGCAGCTCGCGCGACAGGTAGTCGGCGTTGGGCAGGTAGCCCGAGGGCAGGCCCGAGGCGTAGATCTGCAGCACCTGGGCGTAGGCGGCCCGCAGCCGCGGGGTCGAGGCCTCGGCGCGGGCGCGCAGACCCCCGTCCGGCACGTCGATGCCCGCCTCCACGGTCATCACCCCGCGCCGGCCGTCGGTGCGGATGACCGTGGCGGTGAGGGTCTGGATCTGGATGAAGGTCTCGCCGCCGCCCTTCTTGCGCTCCGCCGCGAGGGCGGCGGACGGGGCGAGGACGGCCAGGCCGAGGGCGGCGAGAATCCGGCGGCGATGCATGGCCCTCCAGGTGCGCCCAACGTGGTTAACCGATTGTTTGAGGGGCGGGGGCCAGATGGTCGCGACATTCGAGTCGCGGAGACTTCGACCTTGGGCCGCTTCGCCCCACAAAGCCTTGATCTGGATGGAAAAGTCATCCTCGTGACCGGCGGCACCGGCTCGTTCGGCCGGCGCTTCATCGACACCGTCCTGGCCCGCCACAGCCCGCGCAAGGTGATCGTCTACTCGCGCGACGAATTGAAGCAGCACGAGATGCAGATCGACCTGCGCGAGCGCTTCCCCGCCGACGTGGTCGGGCGCATGCGCTTCTTCCTGGGCGACGTGCGCGACCGCAACCGCCTGACCCTGGCCCTGCGCGGCGTCGACATCGTCATCCACGCCGCGGCCCTGAAGCAGGTGCCGGCGGCCGAGTACAACCCCTCCGAATGCATCGCCACCAACGTGATGGGGGCGGAGAATGTGGTCTGGGCGTGCCTGACCAACCGCGTGAAGCAGGTCGTGGCCCTCTCCACCGACAAGGCCTGCAACCCGATCAACCTCTACGGCGCGACCAAGCTGGCCTCGGACAAGACCTTCGTGGCCGCCAACAACCTCTCCGGCGACATCGGCACGCGCTTTTCCGTGGTGCGCTACGGCAACGTGGTCGGCTCGCGCGGCAGCGTGGTGCCCCTCTTCCAGCGGCTGATCCGCGGCGGGGCCAAGAGCCTGCCGATCACCGACCTGCGCATGACGAGGTTCTGGATCACCCTGAACGAGGGGGTGGACTTCGTGCTCTCCTCGCTCACCCTGATGCGCGGCGGGGAGATTTTCGTGCCCAAGATCCCGTCGATGAAGATGACCGACCTGGTCGAGGCCATGAGCCCCGGCGCCGGCGTCGAGGTGATCGGCATCCGGCCGGGCGAGAAGCTGCACGAGATGATGATCTCGGCCGACGACGCGCGCTCGACCAAGGACCTGGGCGACCGCTACGCCATCGAGCCGGTGTTCGTGGAGTATCCGCGCGATCCCTTCGCCGTCGACGGCGTGCCGGAGGACTTCAGCTACGCCAGCGACACCAACCGCGACTGGCTGACCAATGGCCAGCTGCTGGCCATGGTGGAGGAGACGGTTGGCTGAAGCCCGAGCCTTCCTGCCTTACGGCCGCCAGAGCATCGACGACGATGACGTGGCCGCGGTCGCCGAGGCGCTGCGCGACGACTTCCTGACCACCGGCCCCAGGGTCGAGGCCTTCGAGGCCGCCTTCGCTGCGGCCGTCGGCGCGCGCCACGCCGTGGCGTGCAGCAACGGCACCGCGGCCCTGCACCTGGCCATGCTCGCCCTGGCTCCCGGAGAGGGCGAGGTCTGCATCGTGCCCTCGGTCACCTTCCTCGCGACCGCCAACTGCGCGCGCTTTGTCGGCGCCGAGGTGGTGTTCGCCGACGTCGATCCCATGACCGGCCTGATGACGCCGCAGACGCTGGCCGAGGCTCTGGGCCGGGCCGGGGGGCGCAGGGTGGCGGCGGTCCTGCCGGTGCACCTGCGCGGCGACGTCGCCGACCTGCCCGCGCTGAGGGCGCTGGCCGACGAGGCCGGCGCCGCCCTGATCGAGGACGCCTGCCATGCGGTGGGCTCCGAAGCGGCCTTCGCCGGGACGAAGAGCCCCATCGGCGACAACCGCTTTTCGGCCATGGCCTGTTTCTCGTTCCATCCGGTCAAGACCATCGCCACCGCCGAGGGCGGCATGGTGACGACGGCGGACGACCGCCTCGCCGAGCGCCTGCGGCGCCTGCGCAGCCACGGCATGGTCCGCCCCGAGGGCGCCGATCCGTGGTGGTACGAGATGCCCGAGGTGGGCTTCAACTACCGCCTGCCGGACGTGCTCTGCGCGCTGGGCGTCTCGCAGCTGAAGAAGCTGGACCGCTTCGTCGCCGGCCGCCGCGCCCTGGCGGCGCGCTACGCCGAGCGACTGGCGACGCTGGCCCCCCTGGTGCGCGTCGCGCCGGTCCAGCCCTGGGCCGACCCGGCCCTGCACCTGATGGCCGTGCTCATCGACTTCCCGGCCGCGGGCCGCAGCCGCCGCGCGGTGGTCGACGCCCTTAAGGGCGCCGGCGTCGGCAGCCAGGTGCACTACATCCCCGTCCACCGCCAGCCCTACTACCAGGGCCGCTACGGCGCCCTCGACCTGCCGGGGGCGGCCGCCTGGTACGAGCGCTGCCTGTCGCTGCCGCTCTATCCGGCCATGACAGGGGCGGACGTGGACCGCGTCGCCGACGCCCTCGCCGCCGCCGTGGGCCTGAACCGATGAGCGGCGAGATCGTCATCGCCGGGCGCCGGATCGGCCCCGAGCACGAGCCGTTCGTGATCTGCGAGCTCTCGGGCAACCACAACGGCAGCCTGGAGCGCGCGCTCTCGATGATCGACGCGGCCGCCGCCACCGGCTGCGACGCGATCAAGATCCAGACCTATACCGCCGACACCATCACCCTCGACGTCGACCGGCCGGAGGTCCGCCTCCGCGGCGGCGGTGGCGGCGACCGCGCTGGGGGCCTCGGTGATCGAGAAGCACTTCACCCTGGCCCGCGCCGACGGCGGCCCGGATGCGGCCTTCAGCCTGGAGCCCG
>DASZQQ010000472.1:0-3032 GCA_035549595.1 Caulobacteraceae bacterium | reverse complement strand
ATCGCCGCCAGCACCTGGCCGGTCAGATGGATCTGGCCGGGCTTCACGCCCTGCAGGTTCATGATCGGCACCACCCCGCCCATGACGGTGGGGACCTGGTAGAGCCCTGCCTTGTCCAGCTCCTCGGGCTTGAGCGGCTTGTCGGAGGCGCCGAAGTCCACGGTCTTGGATTCGATCTGCTTGATGCCGCCGCCCGAGCCGATCGCCTGGTAGTTCAGGGACTGGCCCGACGCGCCCTTATAGGCCTCGGCCCACTTGGCGTAGAGCGGCGCCGGGAAGGTCGCGCCCGCGCCGGAGATGCCGCCGCCCGCGGCCGGGGCGCCGCCGGGGGCCGCACCCTTGCCGCACGCCGCCAGAGAAAGGCCGGCGGCGATCGCCAGGCCGGTGAAAAGCATCGAACGCCTGTTCATCGTGATCCCTCTCCTTGGGTCTGCGCGAGGCCCTACGTCTCTCATGCGACAGTTTGATGAAACCCCATCCGGGGGCCGACGCAAGTCCGGCGCGGGCTCCGCTTCCGGTTGACTAGCAAGGGAAAATCTCAATCGCGTGACCATTAAAATTTATCCACTTGCCCACGGAACTTAAAAATCTTAAGTTCGACATCAAGATTGATGAGGCGAGGCGATGGCGGATCGTGACCCGGCAGACTGGCAGGAGCTGACCCAGCTCACCGGCGGGCGGCCGTTCGTCATCGAACGCGTGCGGCTGACCGGCCGCGACGTCGCCATCGAGGGCGCCTGGGTCCTGCCCGAGCTCGCCCGGCTCTCCGGCGAGGACCAGGTGTTCGTCGCCGCCTTCCTGCGCAGCCACGGCTCGATCAAGGAGATGGAGCAGGTGTTCGGCGTCAGCTACCCGACGGTGAAGGCGCGCCTGAACCGCATCTCCGAGCAGCTGGAGTTCATCGACACCAGCCCCAGGCCCTCGCGCTCCGAGGTGCTGGAGCGCCTGGCCCGCGGCGAGATCACCGCCGACGAGGCGGTCAAGGAACTGGAGGGCCTGAAGTGATCCCCCTGTTCCTGACCGTGCGGGTCAGGGCCGCCGGCGCGCGCGACGTCAACGTGTGGCTGCCGCTGTTCCTGATCTGGATCCTGCTGGCGCCGCTGCTGATCCTGGTGATCCCGGTGGTGTTCGTGGCCGCCGCGATCTTCGAGACCAATCCGTTCGCCGCCGTGGCCGGCGTCATCGCCGTCTTCTGCGCCCTGTCCGGGACCCACGTCGAGGTGTCGGCCCCCGACGCCGAGGTCCTGGTCGACATCACCTGAAGGAGCTCTCTCCATGAGCGAAGACCGCCGACAGATCCTGGGCCTGCTCGCCGACGGCAAGATCACCGCCGACGAAGCCGACCGCCTGCTGGCCGCCCTGGGAAGCGCAGGCGGCGGCTCCGGTCCGCCGCCGTCCGCGACAGGGGTCACGGAACGGCCGAGCCGCGCCAAGTACCTGCGCGTGGTGGTCGAATCCAACGAGGGCCACGAGGGGCCGAGCAAGGTCAATGTGCGCGTGCCGATGCAGCTGCTGCGCGCCGGCGTTCGCCTCAGCGCCCTGATCCCGCCCAAGGCCCGCGAGGAGGTCAACCGCGCTCTGGCGCGGGAAGGCGTGCCCTTCGATATCGGCCAGCTCAAGCCTGAGAACCTCGAGGAGCTGATCGAGCACCTCAACGACCTCAGGGTCGATGTCGACAGCGGACGCTCGACCGTCCGCGTGTTCTGCGAGTAGGCCGCCCCGGCCATCAGGGGCGCACTGACCGGACGAGGGAGGAAACCATGTCCGACGTCACCGCCGAAACCATCGAAGTCCCCGCGCTGGCCGGCGCCGTGCCGGCGAAGATCGCCAAGGGCTGGTTCGAGCGCCGCCGCCAGGCGCGGGCCCAGCCGCTGCGCGGCGTGCCGCTCCACGCCTACGACGAGCCCGTGATCGTCGTGCGCTCCCTGACGGGGACCTTCGCCCTGATCAGCGATCCGGCCGGGGTCAAGCGTGTGCTGGTCGACAACGTCGCCAACTATCCGAAGACCGAGATGGAGCGGCGCTTTTTCTCGGCCCTGTTCGGCGACGGCCTGCTCAGCACCGACGGCGAGCTGTGGCGCCGCCACCGGCGGATCATGGCCCCCAGCTTCGACCCGCGCAGCGTTGCCGCCTACGGACCGGCCATCGCCCGCAGCTGCGAGGACTTCCTCGAGCGCTGGGGCCAGCTGGACGACGGCGTCGAGCGCGACATCACCAAGGACATGAGCAGCCTGACGCTGCTCATCATCGCCCGGACCATGTTCTCCACCGACACCGAAGAGGTGATCGACCTGGTGGCCAGGACCATGAGCGAGGGCTTCGAAGGCGTCGACTTCAGCCTCCTGGACATCCTCCCCATCATCGGTCCTCACCGGATGAGAAGGCGCATCCGGGACATGGAGGCGAAGTTTCGACCGCTCGATGCGGCCATCGAAAAGATGGTCGCCGAGCGGGCGGCCCAGCCGGACGGGGTGGTGGCCGACCTCCTCGGCCGGCTGGTGGCCGCCACCGACCTGGAGACCGGCGGCGGGGCCATGACCCCGAAGGAGGTCCGCGACCAGGTCGTGACGATCTTCATAGCCGGTCACGAGACCATGGCCCAGGCGATGAGCTGGACCTGGTACCTGCTCGACCGCCATCCGGCCGTGGCACGGCGCCTGCACGCCGAGCTCGACGAGGTCCTGGGCGGCCGCGTCGCCACCCAGGACGACCTGCCGCGGCTGGTCTACACGCGCCGGGTCGTCGAGGAGTCGATGCGGCTTTATCCGCCGGCGGCCGGGGTCTCGACCCGCATCGCCCTGGCCGACGACGAGGTCGCCGGGGTGAAGATCCCGAAGGGGACCCAGGTCGGCATCCTGCCGTGGGTGATGCACCGCCACCGGCGCCTCTGGGACGAGCCGGAGCGGTTCGACCCGGACCGGTTCTCGCCCGAGCGCAGCGCCGGGCGTCACCGGTTCGCCTACATGCCGTTCGGCGGCGGCCCGCGCGTCTGCATCGGCCAGGGGATGGCGATGAACGAGGCGGTGATCATC
>DASZQQ010000471.1:0-4014 GCA_035549595.1 Caulobacteraceae bacterium | reverse complement strand
ACCAGGGCGTAGGTCAGGCGCGGCTGCGGTCCGACGGTGGCCCAGACGGCGAAGGCCACGAGCGCCGTGGCGATCACCGCCGGCACGAACCAGGCCGAGACGAGGTCGGCCAGGCGCTGCACCGGCGCGCGGCTGCGCTGGGCCTCGGCGACCATCTGCACGATGCGCGAGAGCAGGGTGTCGGCGCCGACCTTGTCGGCCCGCATCACGAACGAGCCGGTGCGGTTGAGAGCTCCGGCGATCACGGCGTCGCCGGCCTCCTTGGTCACCGGCATCGACTCGCCGGTGACAAGCGACTCGTCGACCGAGGCGCGGCCGTCGGTGACCTCGCCGTCCACCGGCACCTTCTCGCCGGGCCGCACGCGCAGCCGGTCGCCGACGTGGATCTGGTCGAGGGTGACCTCCTCGTCGGTCCCGTCCCCGGCGATGCGCCGTGCGGTCTTGGGCGCGAGGTTCAGGAGGGCGCGGATGGCGCCGCTGGTGCGGTCGCGGGCGCGCAGCTCCAGCACCTGGCCCAGCAGCACCAGCACGGTGATGACCGCCGCGGCCTCGAAATACACCGGCACGGCGCCCTCGGCGTCGCGGAAGGCGGCCGGGAAGGCGCCGGGCGCCAGGGTGGCGGCCAGGCTGTAGAGCCAGGCGACGCCGACGCCCATGGCGATCAGGCTGAACATGTTGAGCCGGCGCGTGACGAAGCTGGTCCAGCCGCGCTCGAAGAACGGCCAGCCGGCCCACAGCACGACGGGCGTCGCCAGGACCAGCTGGATCAGGGCCGAGGTCCTGGACCCGATCGCCATGGTCAGGCCGATCAGGTGGCCGCCCATCTCCAGCCCGAACACCGGCAAGGCGAGGGCGAGGCCGATCCAGAACCGGCGCGTCATGTCGGCCAGCTCGTGGTTCGGGCCGGCCTCGGCCGTGACCACCGCCGGCTCCAGGGCCATGCCGCAGATCGGGCACGAGCCCGGCCCGACCTGGCGCACCTGCGGGTGCATCGGGCAGGTGTAGATCGTCCCGGGCGGCGCGGGCGGCTCGGGCTCGCGCGGCCTCAGGTAACGCTCGGGGTCGGCCTCGAACTTCGTCCGGCAGCCGGCGCAGCAGAAGACGTAGATCCGGCCGTCGTGGTCGAGGCGGTGTGGGCTGGTCAGCGGGTTGACGCGCATGCCGCACACCGGATCGGTGGCGGTCTTGCCGTCGTCGGGCAGCGAGGCGGCGGGACCATGCGCGGAATGATCGTGGTGGTCGTGGACGCTCATGGTCGGCCTGGGATATACCAACGGGGGGGTATCCGTCTCGTATACCCCCCTCAGGGTATGGCCGCAAGGAGCGCATCGCGTGATCCAGGAGTCCAAGCCGAAGCTGCTGAACCGGCTGAACCGCGTCGCGGGCCAGGTGAAGGGCGTCGCCCGGATGGTCGAGGAAGACCGCTACTGCATCGACATCCTGACCCAGATCCAGGCGATCCGGGCGGCCCTGGGCAAGGTCGAGGCCGAGCTGCTGCGCGACCACATCGGCCACTGCGTGCACGGCGCCTTCACCAGCGGGAACGCCGACGAACAGCGGGCCAAGACCGAGGAGCTGATCGAGATCCTGGAGCGGGCGACCCGCTGATGCGCGCGCATGAACTCGGGGCGTTGCTGGAGCGGCTGGCGCCGGACCTCGCCGGCGTCGGCTTCACCGTCATCGGCAGCGGCGGGACTTCGGCGGGCGTTCCTGGCCGGTCCCGACCCTCGCCGAACAGCGCCGCCTGCTCGCCTGGTTCGGCCGGCCCAAGGACCTGGCGCGGTGAAGCTCTTGAGAGCCTGATTTCGGAAAGGGGAGGCGCTATTCCGCCGCCGCCGCGGCCGCCGCCGCCACGTCCGGCTCGCCCAGGCGCCAGGCGGTCAGGCAGCCGAGCAGGGCGACCGGGACCACGGCCACGAACACCCAGACGCCGGTCGCGCGCGCCGAGGCCTCGGTCATGCCGCCGGCGAAGCCGTTGAGGTTGGCCACCGCCGCGGCCAGGGCCGAGCCGGCCGCCGCGCCGGTGAGGCGCACGGTGGTGATCGCCGCCGCGCCGATGGCGCGGTCGTCGTCGGGCAGGGCGCCCAGGATGCTCTGGCTCATGAACGCCCAGGAGAGGCCGAAGCCGGCGCCGAGCAGGGCGCCGGCGGCCAGCACCCAGACCAGGGCCGCGTCGTCGAACACCAGGGCCGAGAGGGCGATGCCGGCGGTGGCCACCACGGCGCCCAGGCGCATCAGCCGGCCCGGCCAGGCCCCGGTCAGGTGGGCGATCGGCAGGGCCGCGCCGGTCCAGGCCATGGCCTCGACCCCGACGACGTAGCCGGCGACCAGGGCCGACATGCCGCGCAGGGTCTGCAGCACCGCCGGGCCGTAGACCGAAAAGCCCATCGAGGCGGCGGTCAGCAGGAACTGGGTGGCGTAGCCCGCGCCAGGGATCGACTTCAGGTCGCCCGCCAGGCGGGGCAGGATGCGCACCTTGCTGCGGCCGTCGAACCAGACCGTGGCCACGAACACGCCGACGCCGGCGGCCGTGAGGAGGCCGGTGCGCAGGAAGTCCCGGGTCAGGTCCGCCGCGCCGATCAGGCCGACGCCCAGGGCGACCATGGCCAGCTGCGGCCAGGCCACCCTGGCCTCGGAGTCCGGCGAGTCCTTGGGCAGCATGATGTAGGCCGCCACGGCCACCGCCGCGCCCTGGATGGCGAAGCTCCAGAACACCCAGCGCCAGGCGCCGGCGTCGGCGAAGATCCCGCCCAGCATCGGCCCCACGAGGACGGCGATGCCCCAGATCGAGGTCGTCGCCGCATAGACCCGCGGCAGCACGCGGTTGGGGAACAGCAGTCCGATCGCCACCGAGCAGAAGCCCACCACCCAGCCGCCGCCGATCCCCTGCAGGATGCGGCCGGCCAGGAAGCTGAAGATCTCGGGCGCCGCGGCGCTCATGGCGCAGCCGGCGGCGTAGAGCAGGGCGGCGGCGGCCGTCGCGCGTCGCAGGCCGAAGCGCTGGGCGATGAGGCCCGAACTCGCCCCCGCCATCACCGAACCCAGCAGGTAGCCGGCGGTCGCCCAGCCGAAATAGGCGTAGCCGCCGAGCGCCCGGCCGACGCTCGGCATCACCGTGGCGGTGACGAGGCTGTCGGCTGCGTTCAGCCAGACGCCCAGGCAGATCAGGGCGAACTGCGGCCAGCGCCCCTCGTCCACCACGTCCGCCCAGCTGCCCTGCGCCGCCATGTCTTTACATCTCCTGCCGCGCTCGTGACCTAAGGTGCGGCGCCGAATTTGGCAACTGATCGCTTGCTAAATTCCTCGTCAGGCGCCGCCTTGACGGCGAACGGCGTTCCGCCGAAGCGTGCGCCGTCGAGACCAGCCAGCCCCAGGGGGAAACGCCGCATGCTCAAGAATCTCTTCAGCCTCGAGGGGCGCGTCGCCCTCGTCACCGGCGGGTCGCGCGGCATCGGCCGCATGATCGCCGAGGGCTTCATCATGCAGGGGGCCAAGGTCTACATCTCCTCGCGCAAGGCGCCCGCCTGCGACGCCGCCGCGGCCGAACTGTCCAAGGACGGCGGGACCTGCATCTCCCTGCCGCAGGACATCTCGACGGTCGAGGGCGTCAAGGCCCTGGCCGAGCGCCTCACGGCCCTGGAGCCGAAGCTGGACATCCTGGTCAACAACGCCGGCGCCGCCTGGGGCGCCGACTTCGACGACTTCCCGGAGAGCGGCTGGGACAAGGTCATGAACCTGAACCTGAAGTCGCCGTTCTTCCTGACCCAGGCCCTGCACGGCGCCCTGACCGCGGCCGGCTCGCAGGAGCGTCCGGCGAAGGTGATCAACATCGCCTCGATCGACGGCATGAAGCTGAACCCGCAGGAGACCTATTCCTACCACGCCTCCAAGTCCGGCCTGATCTACCTGACCCGCCGGATGGCGGCGCGGCTGATCAGGGACTGGATCGTGGTTTCGTGCATCGCCCCGGGGCCG
Organism: Caulobacteraceae bacterium; assembly: GCA_035549595.1. Lineage (GTDB taxonomy): Bacteria > Pseudomonadota > Alphaproteobacteria > Caulobacterales > Caulobacteraceae > Acaudatibacter. The sequence goes on along the minus strand of DASZQQ010000471.1, from coordinate 39 downwards.
TTCGCCTCGGAGATGAACCGCGACGCGCGCGACCGGGCC
>DASZQQ010000470.1:0-17273 GCA_035549595.1 Caulobacteraceae bacterium | reverse complement strand
TGACGCTGTGGCCGCTGGCCGTCGCCGCCGCGGCGATGGCCGCCGGCCGGCTGGCGGACCGGGCTCCGGCCGGCTGGCTCTGCGCGGCGGGGGCGACATGCCTTGCGGCCGGGCTCGCGGCGGCCGCGGCCTGGACGCCGGGCGGCGAGCCCCGCCTGCTGGCGCTGTGCTGCGTGCTCTGCGGCCTCGGCTTCGGCCTCTTCCAGACGCCGAACAACCGCACCCTGTTCCTCTCGGCTCCGCCCGAGCGGAGCGGCGCCGCCGGCGGCCTGCAGGGCCTGGCCCGTCTGACCGGCCAGACGGCCGGCGGCCTGGTCGTGACGCTGCTCTTCAGCGTCACGGATGCCTCGGCCACCCCTCACCTCGCCTTCGCGATCGGCGCGGCGCTGGCCCTGGCCGCCGCCCTGGCGAGCGTCCTCAGGGCCGCGCCGGAGACGCGAGTCTCGCCCGCCTGAGCCTCAGGCCAGGGCCCCCTCGCCCCTGGCCAGGCGGCCGGGGCGGGCGCCGGTGTCCTGGTCGAAGCGGCGCGTCACCTCGCCGCCGATCACGGTCGCCAGGTAGCCCTTGGCCCCCTGCAGCAGGCGCGCGCCGCCCGCGGGCAGGTCGTGGTGGAACTGCATCGGCCCGAGCTCGAGACCGGCGAAGTCGATCACATTGAGGTCGGCCCGCAGGCCCGGCGCAACCAGCCCCCGGTCCTTCAGGCCGAAGAGCTCGGCGTTGCGGCGGGTCTGGCGGTTGATCACGTGCGCCAGCGGCAGGGTCGCGCCGCGGCGCCGGTCGCGGGCCCAGTAGGTGAGCTGATAGGTCGGGTTCACCGCGTCGAAGATCGCCCCGACGTGCGCCCCGCCGTCGGAGAGGCCGACCACCGTGGTGTCGTCGAGCTGCAGCTCGCGCAGGCCGTCGAGGGTGTAGGTCGAGTAGCCGGTGAAGAAGGCGACGGCGAAGGCGCTGCCGTCGCCGCCGACCAGGTGGTCGTAGAGCGCCGAGCGTCCGTCCTCGACGCCCTGCGCCCTCGCCCGCGCCAGGAAGCTTTCCTCGGGCAGCGGCTCGTAGCTGGAGTCCGTCGTCAGCGGGAAGGTCTGCTCCATAGGGAACGGGACTTCCGGGATCAGGGCCTCCATCGAGCCGGGCAGGCGCGGGGGGACGTTCGTCTCCGCCAGGATCCGCGCCTTCACCGCCGGGTCGCGCAGGGCCTTGGCCCGCTCGGCCGGCGGCAGGTGGGCGAGCGCCAGGTACGACGGCTTGGCCATGAACGGATGGTACGAGCCGAGGCTGAAGACGAAGCCCGTCGGCCGGCTGCCCACCTGCGGGAACACCCGCGCGGCCTCGCGGTTGTGCGCCCTGACCTGCTCCAGGATCCGGTGCGCCTGGGTGCGGTCCGAGAAGGTCTCGAACAGGGTGAAGGTCGCCGGACGGCCGGCCGCGGCGCTGAGGCGGCAGATCATCTCGACCTCGGCCTCGAGCGGCGAGTGCTCGCCCTCGTTGCCGAGGGTCCCGGACGGGATCAGCTGCAGCACCCCGGCGCCGACGCGGCGGAAGGCGCCCGCCACCGCCATCAGCTCGGCTTCGGGCGCGAAGGTGCCCGGCACCTGATCGCCGTGGATCGAGCGGTGGCCCATGATGCGCGAGGTGGAGAAGCCGACCGCCCCGGCGCGCAGGGCCTCCTCGACGAGGCCGGCGATGCGCGCGACCTCGGCCTCGGTGGCGTCGGCGTTGCCGCGGCCATCACCCATCACGTAGTTGCGCACCGCCCCGTGGGCGATCATCGAGGCGACGTTCAGCGCGTACTTCCGGCCGGCGAGATAGTCGAGGTACTGCGGATAGGTCTCCCAGGCGCCCCAGGGCATGCCCTCGTAGAGCGCCGTGCCGGGAATGTCCTCGACGCCCTCCATCAGCTCGATCAGCGCCTTCTGGCCGCCGGGCGGCACCGGGGCGAAGCCGACGCCGCAGTTGCCCATGACGATGGTGCCGACGCCGTGGCTGGCCGAGGGGTTCATCTCCTCGTCCCAGGTCACCTGGCCGTCGTAGTGGGTGTGGATGTCGACCCAGGCCGGGGTGACGATGGCGCCGTCCGCGTCGATCTCCTGCCTGGCCGGCTCGGCGATGCGCCCGCCCGCGGCGACGATCACGCCGTCCTTGACCGCCACGTCGCCGGCCACGGGATCGGCGCCGCTGCCGTCGTGGATCGCGCCGCCGCGGATGATGATGTCGTGCATGGCCGCTCGCCTTCGCTCGTCTGGACGCCGCATTGGTCTTGGGGCGCCGTAAGGTCCGTCCAGGGTCATGACGCCGGTTGGCGGGCCGGACGGCAAGGGGTAGCAGGAAAGGACCGCATCCTGCGCGCGAGTGAGAGCATGCCCACAGGCCAGACGATCACCCTTCGCCTGACGATCCCCGACCCCCTGCCGGGCGTGACCTATTCGTTGCAGGACAAGAAGAGCGGGCCCGTGGGGCCGGTCGTCGCCGACCACGGGCCGCTGTCGTTCGACGTGGCGGTGCGGGTGGCGCCGGGGCCGCGGTTCCTGGGCGAGTTCGTGCGCAGCGAGGGGCCGCAGCGGCGCTTCGTCTATATCGCCGTCGGACTGCAGGCCGGAGACGCCGCTTCCGATTGGAACCGCCGGGTCAAGATCGACATCCACGACCTGCCGCCCGACCTGCTGGCGCGGGCGCTGGACGGCCGCATACTGGAGGCGCGCCTGCCGGGCCGCGACAGGTCCGGCGCACCGGCGTGCGCGACGCAGAAGCCGATCGGCGGCTGGACGCTCGCGGCGGACTAGAAGCCGAGCGAGATCGCGAGGCCTCCGGCCATGAGGCCGAAGAGGACGACGCCGCCGGCCACCATCGCCAGGATGCGGGGCGGGAACGAGCGGCCCAGCATGGCCATCGACGGCAGGCTGATCGGCGGCAGGGTCATCAGCAGGGCGCCGGCCGGTCCCGCGCCGACACCGAGGTTCATCATCGCCTGGATGATCGGGACCTCGCCGGCGGTGGGGATGACGAACAGAGCCCCGGCGAGGGCGAAGGCGACGATCCAGAGCGCGTGGTTGCCGATGTCCGGGCCGATGGCCGGGAACAGCCAGGCGCGCGCTGCGCCGAGCAGCAGCACCAGGACGAGGTATTCGGGGACCAGCCACAGGCTCATGCGGCCCAGGATCGAGAGCCAGCGCCGGAAGGGCGCCTGCTGCGGCGCGGTGGGCAGGGCCGCGATCGCGGCCTCCGCCTGCGCGGCCTCACGCGCCGAGGTCAGGCGGTTGGCGAGCCAGCTGAGGCCGAACACCATGGCGACGCCGAGGACGAGCCGCAGCGCCGTCCAGCGCCAGCCGAGCACGAAGCCGGTGAACACCAGGGTCGCGGGATTGAGCACCGAGTTGCCGAGCCAGAAGGCGAGCGCGCCGCCCGCCGAGGCCTGCTGCCGGCGAAGCCCGATCACCACGGGGGCGGCGCAGCAGGTGCACATCATCCCGGGCACCGCCAGGAGCCCGCCCGCGAGCGCGCTGCCGAACCGGGCCTTGCCCAGCACGCGGGCGACCCAGTCAGGCGGCAGCAGCGCCTGCACGCCGGAGCCCAGCAGCAGCCCCAGCACCAGCGCCTTCCAGATCGCCTTGCCGTAGGCCATCGCGTAGCCCAGGGCCGCGTCCCACGACGGCGCGGGGGCCTGGGCCGCCTTGCCCATCAGGATCGACGCGCCGATCGAGTGCTTGGCGGCCGCCACGAAGGCCTTGTCCCAGTAGGGCAGCCACTTGACGTAGGCGAGCCCCACCGCCGCCAGGACGAAGAACAGGATCCAGCGCGGCGCCGGATTGAGGCTCTGGGCTTGCGTGGTCACGCGGGCGGACTCGGGACGGTTTGCGGGTCCGCGCCTTTTGCGGCCACGGACGGCGGCGATCAAGAGCAGGGCGATCAAGACAGAGGGGACACGAACCCTTCGGTTTCATGTCCCCGTTCCAGCGCCGGAGTCCTTCGGGGACATGAAACCGCAGGGTTCGTGTCCCCGCCTCCGCCGCCTACACCCGCGCCCGGGCCCAGTCCGCGATCAGGTCGGCGGCGGCGTCGCGCTCGGCGCGGCTGTCCTCGAAGTAGTGCGCCCCCTTGATCAGGTGCAGCGCCTTCTGCGGCGCGCCGAGGCTGTCCAGGATCTTGCGCGCGTCGCTGGGGAAGACGCCGGTGTCGGCGAGGCTCTGCACCACCAGGGCCGGGACGTCGATCTTGGCGAGCTGGTCGCCGCCGCGGCACTTCGAGGTCTCCAGGCTCCACATCGAGAGCCAGGTCTTCAGGGTGTTGGCGCGGCCGATGCTGGGGCTCTTGTTGGCGATCGCCGGATGGCCGCGGTAGCACATCGGCGTCGGCCGGTCGGACGGGTCGATGGTCCCGTCCATCATGCGCAGGTCGCCCCAGCAGCGGAACAGCGGGAACAGCCGGTCCGGCGTGCCCGCGGCGTTCAGGCGCTCGAGCTCGGCCTTGGCCCAGTCGGTGATGCGCTGGTTGCGCGCCCGCTGGGCGGCCCGGTAGCGCTCGATGAACGCGGGCGAATAAGGGGGGCCGTTGTCCGGGTTGAAGGGGTTCAGGCTCTCGTCGGTGGGGACCGGGTCCCACTCGTCGACCACCGAGGCGTCCATCCAGTCGGTCAGCACCTCGGGCCGGCCCTGGTGGGCGTTGAGCGAGATGTAGAGCTGGGCCTTGGGCAGGCTGGCGAGGGCCTCCTGGCCGGCGCCCTTGAGTTCGCCCGCCAGGGTCGGGGCCGTGGCCTCGGCCTGGTAGGCGCCCATCAGCGAGCCGCCGCCGGAATTGCCCAGGATGATCACCGTCTCGACCCCGGCGACCTCTTTCAGCCAGCGCACGCCGACGCCGATGTCGATCAGGGCGTGCTCGAGCAGGAACAAGTCCTCCGCGCCGCGGTAGCGCGTGTTCCAGCCGAGGAAGCCGAAGCCGCGCGAGGCCAGGTACGGGGCGATGTAGTGCTCGGAAAAGTCGACGTTGTAGTGGGTGGCGATGAAGGCCGCCTTCGGCCTTTGCCCCTTGGGCGCGACGTAGATGCCCTGGCACGGGTGGCCGCCGGCCTGGATGCGCGGCGAGGTCGGCGAGGCAAGGCCCACGAAGGTCCGCTCGAGGCCGGCCAGGAGGTCGCTGTCGTCGATCATGGTCTGGTCCTTTGTTCCTGGGGTCTCAGGCCGAGAGGCGGCGGGCGAGGTCGATGACCCGGGCGGTCATCATCGAGAGCAGCTGCGCCGGCAGGGCCTCCTTGAGGGCCCCGGTGGCCTCGTCGAAGGCGCTGTGGGCGAGCGGAACCATCACCTGTTCGGTGGCGACGATGGTCTGGATGGTCGACAGGATCTGGCGCAGGTGCGCCAGGCTGCGCACGCCGCCGAACGGGCTGATCGAGGTCGCCATGATGCCGGCGACCTTGCCGCGGAAGGCCGGCAGGCCGCCGGGCGGATCGCCCGCGGTCGGCCGCGAGACCCAGTCGATGGCGTTCTTCAGCACCCCGCTGATCGAGCCGTTGTACTCCGGCGAGGCGATCAGGAAGCCGTGGTGCGAGACGAACAGCGCCTTCAGCTCTAGCGCCGCGGCCGGGAACGCCTCGCGCTCGAGGTCCGCGTCGTAGAGCGGCAAAGCGAAGTCCTTGAGCTTCGCCGAGGTCACTTCGGCGCCCTGGGCGCGCGCCTCGGCGGCGGCGAGGTCGACCAGGGCCTGGTTGTGCGAGCCGGCGCGCGTGGAACCGGCGAAGGCGAGCAGGCGGACGGTCACGACGCGGCCCTCCCCGCACGGGCGGCGGTCAGACCGCGCTGTCGGACAGCGGCTCCTCGCCCGCTTCGGCGAGGTTGCGGCCGACCTGGGCCAGCGCCCGGCGCAGCACCGCGACCTCCTCGGCCGTGAGGCCGGCCAGCGCCAGGGCGTTCACCTCGGCGACCGCAGGCATCAGCACACTCTCCAGCTCGCGCGCCTGAGGCGTCAGGTAGACGTGAGCCTTGCGCCGGTCCTCGGCGCTCTTGCGCCGCCGCACCAGGCCCGCGCGCTCCATGCCCTTCAGGGCGATCACCGTGGTCGGCTCGCGCAGGCCAACCTGCCGGCTGAGCTCGCGCTGGGTGATGCCGTCGTTGCGCCACAGCACGCGCAGGAAGCGCCACTGGCCCGACGAGACGCCATGCGGCGCCGTCCGCCGCTCCAGGGCCCGCGAGAAGGCGCGGAACGCGATCCGGCTGAGGTAGCCGATGCTGTTCGCCGGGTCGGCGTAGAAGTCCACGGAGTCCATGGCCGGACCATTCCATCTGTCGCGTCCCCTCACAATCGCCTGGCGTTGACAGCCTTTCGGGCGCTCCATAGCAAATACATAGCAATCTAATCATTTGGAACCGCCATGCTGATTCCGGGCCTGCCGCTGCTGCCGACGACGATCGTCGGCAGCTATCCCCAGCCGGACTGGCTGATCGACCGCGAGGGCCTGAAATCGCGCCTGCCGCCGCGGGTGCGGGCGGCCGAGCTGTGGCGGATCGAGCCGGCGCTGCTGGCCGACGCCCAGGAGGCGGCGACGCTGATGGCCGTCAGCGACCAGAGGCTGGCCGGCATCGACATCGTCGGCGACGGCGAGATGCGCCGCGAGAGCTACTCGAACCGGCTGGCGACGGCCCTGGAGGGCATCGACATCGACACCCCCGGCGTCGCCATCGACCGGACCGGGGCGACGAACCCGGTCCCGCGGGTGGCCGGCCGCATCCGCCGGGCCGGCCCCATCGAGGCCCAGGACGCCGCGTTCCTGAAGGCGCGGGCCGGCGCGCCGGTGAAGATCACCATCCCCGGCCCCTTCACCATGACGCAGCAGGCGCAGAACGACTTCTACCCGGACGACCGGGCGCTGGCGCTCGACTACGCCGACGCGGTGAACGCGGAGGCGAAGGACCTGTTCGCGGCCGGCGTCGACATCGTCCAGCTCGACGAGCCCTACCTGCAGGCCAAGGCCGATCAGGCGCGCAGCTTCGCCATCGAGGCGATCAACCGCGCGGTGAAGGGCGCCGGCGGGGTGACGGCGCTGCACATCTGCTTCGGCTACGCCCACGTGCACCGCGGCGCCGCCAAGCCGAGCGGCTACGCCTTCCTGGAGGAGCTGGAGGCCTCGGACGTCGACATCATCTCGATCGAGGCCGCGCAGCCGAAGCTCGATCCCGCGGTGCTGGAGGCTCTGCCCGGCAAGCATGTGATGTACGGCGTGCTGGACCTGAACGACCCGGCCGTCGAGACCCCCGAGACGGTGGCGGAGCGCATCCGCCGGGCGCTCGGCCACATCGACGCCGAGCGCCTGATCGTCGCCCCCGACTGCGGCATGAAGTACCTCAGCCGGGCGACCGCCTTCGGCAAGCTGAAGGCCATGGCGGACGGCGCGGCGATCGTGCGGCGCGAGCTGGGCGCCGGCTGACCGGGCCGCAGAGGCGTTCAGGACGCGCGCCCGGCCAGCCACTCGGCCAGGATCCGGCTGGTGGTGCGCGGCTTCTCCAGCGTCGGCAGGTGGCCGCAGTCGTCGACGACGGTCAGCCGCGCGCCGCCGATCCCGGCCAGGAGCTCGGCCTGGTGCTCCTGGGTCGTGATGCCGTCCTGGGCGCCGCGCACCAGCAGGGTCGGGACCGCGATGTCCCTCAGCGTCGGACGGCTGTCGGGGCGGCCGAGGATCGCCCTCTGCTGGGCCAGAAACCTGGCCGCGCCGGTCTCGGCCGCCATGCGCCGGACCACCGCCAACAGCGGCTCGTCCTCGCGCCGGGCCGGATGGACCAGGATCGGGATGCGCTCCTCGACGACCTCGTCGAAGCGGCCGTCCTCGACGAGGCGGATGTAGCCGGCGCGGCGTTCGCGCTGGGCCGGCCCGTCGTCGGGGGCGAGGGTGGCGATCAGGACCAGGCTCTCGATGCGCTCCGGCGCCTGGCGCATGACCTCGAAGGCGGTGAAGCCGCCCATGGCGTGGGCCACGAGGTGGAAGCGCACGGGGGCCTCAGCCAAAAGGCGCGCGGCTATGCCGGCGATGTTGTCGTCGCGGCCGTGGTCGGAAAGGCGCAGGTCGTAGTCCGGCGAGAGGGCGGCGATCTGCGGGGCCCAGACCTCGGCGGTCAGCAGCTGGCCCGAGGCGAAGACGACGGCGGGGCGGCCCATCAGGCCACCCGGTTCGCGAACGGCTCGCCGGCCGCCAGGCGCCGGCAGTTGTCGAACGCCGCGACCAGCGAGCGCTCCAGCGTCTCGGGCGTCAGCCAGGCCATGTGCGGGGCGAGGACCACGTTCGGCAGACCCAGCAGCGGATTGTCGGGCTCGACCGGCTCGCGGGCGAAGACGTCGAGGCCGGCGCCGCCCAGCCGGCCTGTGCTGAGGGCCTCGGCCAGGGCCGCCTCGTCCACCAGGTCGCCGCGGGCGGTGTTGATCAGGATCGCGCCCGGCTTCATCGCCGCGATCGCCTCGCGTCCGATCAGCCCGCGCGTCTCGTCCGTGAGGGGCGCGTGCAGGGAGACGATGTCGGCCTCGGCCAGCAGCTGCGGCAGCGGCACGAACCGGCCCGGCAGGGCGGGCTTTTCGCTGCGGGCGGTGTAGACGACGCGTGCGCCCAGAGCCTCGAGCGCCGGGGCCAGGCGCGAGGGCCCGGCGCCGTAGCCGACGAAGCCCACCGTGTGCCCGGCGATCTCGCCGGTCCCGTCGACCACGGCGAGGTCGGGAGACCAGCCCTCGCCGGCCCGCGTCAGGGGGTCGAAGTAGGAGAGCCGCCGCAGCACGGCCAGCATCAGCGCCAGGGTCATCTCGGCCACGGCCTGGCTGTTGACGCCGGGCATGTTGGCGACGGCGACGCCGTAGGACTTGGCCGCCTCCAGGTCGATGGTGTTCACCCCGACGCCCAGCTTCTGGATCAGCTTCAGGCGCGGCGCGCCGGCGATCATCGCCGCGGTCACGGGCTTCAGCACGTGCAGCAGCACCTCGGCGTCGGCGATCTCGCGGGCGAAGGCCGCGTCGTCAAACTCGTCCACGATCGCCGCCTCGACACCGCCCTGGGCGGCGTGGCGCGCCAGGGCCGCGCGGAACCCGTCGCTGGCGCGGTAGTGCAGGACCGCCTTCACGCCAGGCTCGCCGCGACTGGCGCCGCGAACGCCGAGGGGCCGGCGAAGACAGCGTCCTCGCCCATCGCCTCCTCGATGCGGATCAGCTCGTTCCACTTGGCCATGCGCTCGGAGCGGGCGAAGCTGCCGACCTTGAGCTGGCCCGCGTCCCAGCCGACCGCGAGATGGGCGATCGAGACGTCCTCGGTCTCGCCCGACCGGGCCGAGACGATGGTCCCCCAGCCGGCGGCCTTGGCCGCGTCCAGCGCCGCCCTGGCCCGCGTCACCGTGCCGGCCTGGTTGACCTTGATCAGCGCCGCGTTGCCGGCCCCGGCCGCAGCGGCCCGGCGCACGCGCTCGGCGCTGGTGACCAGGATGTCGTCGCCGATCAGCTGGACGCGCTCGCCCAGGGCCTTGGTCACCACAGCCATGGTCGCAAGATCGTCCTCGGCCGCCGGGTCCTCGATCGAGAGGATCGGATAGCGCGCCGCCCACGCGGCCACGAGGGCCGCCATCTCATCGCCCGTCAGGTCGCGCCCATCGAGGCGCAGGCGGTACCGGCCGTCCTGGAAGAACTCGGTGGCGGCGATGTCGAGCGAAATGAACACGTCCTCGCCGGGCCGGTGGCCGGCCCGCTCGATGGCCGCGGTGAGCGTCTCCAGCGCCTGGTCGTTGCTGACGAACAGCGGCCACCAGCCGCCCTCGTCGGCGACGCCGGCCAGGCGGCCGGTCTCGGCCATCAGGGCGCCGGCGGCGCGGTAGACGTCGGCGGTGATCTCGAGCGCGCGGCGGACGCTGCCGGCGCGGGGCGCCATGACCATCAGGTCCTGCAGGTCGATACGCCCGCCGGCGTGCGCCCCGCCGCCGAAGATCTGGATCTCGGGCAGCGGCAGCCGGGGCGTGCGGCCCTCGGCCAGCAGGGCCCAGCGCGGCAGGCCCTCGGCGGCGGCGGCCGCGTCCAGCGCCGCCAGGGAGACGGCGACGACCGCATTGGCCCCGAGCCGGCCGAGGTTCGGCGTCCCGTCCGCCGCTTCCATGGCCGCATCGAGCCCCGCCTGGTCGCGCACGTCGCGGCCCGCCAGCAGCCGGGCGATCTCATCCTCCACCGCGGCCACTGCGCCGTCGACGCCCTGCCCGGCGAAGCGGTCCCCGCCGTCGCGCCGCTCGTGGGCCTCGTGCGCCCCTTTCGAGGCGCCGGCCGGGGCGCAGGCGCGGCCGACCGCGCCGCCCGCCAGGACGATCTCCGCCTCGACCGTCGGCCGGCCGCGGGAGTCCCAGACCTGGCGCCCGCGCACCCGGTTGATCGTCGTCTTCATGCTCTGCGCCCGGACCTCCGCATCGTCTGCGCGGCGATGCCTAGAAGGCTAGGCGATGGCGGTCCAGCGGCCTCGAAACGGCCGCCTCACGCCAGCTCGCTCTTGACGATCATGCCGCGCTTCTTGACCCCGTCGGCCGTCACCGGGTCGTGTCGCACGTCGCTGTCGTCGAGCGCCCTGGTCCAGGCGGCGAACTCGAGGCAGACGCCGTCCGGATCGAAGAAGTAGACCGAGCGCACGAACACGTCGTCGGTCACGGTGGGGCTGACCTGGCTCGGCGAGTTGTCGTGGTTCATCACCGGGCTCAGGGCGATGCCCTTGGCTTTCAGCCGCTCGCAGTACTCATCGAACTTCTCCGGCGCGACGTCGAAGGCGATGTGGTTCATCGAGCCGTGCGCCGTGACCAGCGAGCCGAGGCCCGGCAGGCTGTTGGGGCTGGCGACGCCGGGGGCCCGCTCCGGCGCGTTCGGGAACCAGAAGAAGGCCAGGGAATCGCCGTTGCCGATGTCGAAGAAGAAGTGCTGGCCCATGCCGCCGGGCAGGTCGATGGTCTTGGTCAGCGGCATGCCGAGGATGTCGCGGTAGAACTCCACCGTCGCGGCCATGTCCCGGCACACCAGGGCGAGGTGATTGACCCCGCGGATCTCGAACTCGGTGTTGGTGCGTTTCGTCATCTGATGTCTCCTCGATTGTGGGGCCGGCGGGCTCAGGACGCGGTCGGGCGCGGGGCGCTGAGGAAGTCGGCGGCCTTGAAGTCCTTCGGCGCAGCGATCTCGACGATCGGGTCGGCGCGGTTGTCGTACTCCAGCCTCAGCGCCCGGCTGATCACCGCGTGCATGTCGTAGAGGCAGGTGATGTAGGTGAATTCGAAGATCTGCTCGTCGCTCCAGAACGTCTTCAGCTTGTCGAACACCTGGTCGGGCACGCGCCCGCCGGCCCCCGAGAGGCAGTCGGCGTAGGCGAGCACGGCCCGCTCCTTGTCGTCGAAGACGTCCGACACCGTCCAGTACGGCACCGCCGCGATCTTCTCCTCCGGGACGCCGAGGCCGCGCAGCGACTTGCAGTGCTGCGAGAACACGAACTGGCTGGAGCGCACCCAGCCGGCGCGCGTCTGGCCGAGCTCGCGCAGCACCGGATCGATCTTGCGTTCGGGGTGGCGGTAGACGGCGAACCCGTCGACGGCGTGCTGCAGGATGTCGGGCGCCAGGGCGAACACGGTCCACCAGTCGCCGGGGGTGCCCGTCGCCGTGCCGGGTTCCTTGACGGGGTCGCGGCTGCCGAACAGGCGGTCGTACATGGTCTTCACGATCTCGGCCTTGGCTTCCGAGCGCGGGACCTGGCGCAGGACGGGCATGGGCTGTTTCCTCTTCTAGCGGGCGGCCTTTCCGGCCTTCATACGACTTTGCGGAACTCGGCGACGCGAGCGGAGTCGAAATATTCATCGAGACGGGTGATCCGGCCGTCCTTCACGGCGCAGACGATGCAGGCGGGCAGGACCAGGCGCACGCCGTCGGCCCGCACCCCGTGCAGCTCGTGCTGCTGCACGAAGCCGCCGTCGAACACCTCCAGGCGGCGGTTGGCGTAGACGCGCTCGCGGATGCGGCCGACGAAGCCCTTCAGAGTCGCGGCGTTCTCGTCGCGGGTCTGCTCGGCCCCGTCGGTGTTGTGCCAGATACGCGCGTCGGGGGCGTAGCAGTCGTAAAGCGTGGCGATGTCGCCTTGCTCGACCGCGTCGAAGAAGCGCTTGGCCAGGGCGCGGATGTCGGCTTCGCTCGCCATCGCCGTCAGACCGCGTCCAGGACCTCGACCTGCGTCGGCCCGGCCAGCAGCGGACCGATCTTCGGCCGGCCCTCCGCCATGTGCGCGCTGGCCCGATGCGCGTCGAGCGCGGCGTCGTCGTCGTAGATCTCCATGACCACGTAGACACCCGGCGTCTTGCGCGAGCGCAGCAGCTGGTAGAGCCGGTTGGCCGGCTCGTTCGCCCGCACCTTGGCCGCCTGGGCCGCGAACAGGGTCTCGAACGTCTCCCCCTGCCCTTCGGCCACCGTCACCGTGGCCAGAACGCCGATCGTCATCGCAACTCTCCCCTTGCCGTCATCACCGCCGTCCCTCGGTCCAGGCCGGGTCGCGCCAGTCCTGGACGCCCGGCGCGTCGGGGGCCGGGATCTCGACCACGCGGTCGGGCGCGTCGTCGTACTCCAGCCGCAGCGCCTTCGTGGCGGTGGCGTGCAGGGCGTACATGTTCACGAAGTAGGTCAGCATCAGGATGTGGTCTTCGCCAAGGTGCGCCTTCAGCTGGGCGAACACCTGGTCGTGCACCCGCCCGCCCTCGAGGATCATCCCGTCGACGTAGGCCAGCACCGCCCGCTCGGCCGGAGAGTAGACGTCCGCCACCGTCCAGTAGGGCGCAGCCTCGATCTTGGCCTCGTCGAGGCCGGCCCGGCGGGCCGCCTTGCAGTGCTGCGAGAACACGAACTGGCTGCCGCGCGCATAGCCCGTGCGGACGATCGCCAGCTCGCGAAGCTTCGGATCGAGCGAGGCCTCGGCCATCGGATAGGCGCTGAACGCGGCCAGGATACCCGGCGTGCGGCCCCACACCGTCCACCAGTCGCCCGGGGTGCCGCTGGCGGTGCCCGGCTCGGCGACCGGATCGCACCCGGGGCCGAACACGCGGTCGTAGTGGGCGAGAAGCTCGGCCGGGGCTTGCGCGCGCGGGACAGGGGTCAGGCGAGGCATGGGCGGCTCCAGCGACAGGGTTCAGGCGGGCGAGCCGTGCAGCGCCGCCGTCCGCGCCAGGGTCTCGCGATAGCCGCGAAGGCCGAAGCCGAGGATGACGACCACGACCGGCGTGATCACGGCGGCGGCGGTCGCCAGGGCATAGCCGACCGCGCCCTCGTCGCGGAACAGGTGGTCGGTCAGCAGCGCGACCACCGTAGGCCCCGTCGCCACGCCGACGACGTTGGCGATGAAGTAGTAGAGGGCCACGACCTGGCCCCGCATCTGGTTCGGCGTGACCATCTGCAGGGCGGCGATGATCAGCGACACCGGAAAGCTGGAGAGGAAGGTCGAGACCGCGAGGAAGCCGAGGGCGGCGCCTTCCGAGGGCCACAGCAGGGCGGCGACCAGCAGCGCGGAGGCCGCGCTCATCGAGATCATCGGCAGGCGCAGGCAGGCGTCGGCGACGCCGCGCCGCTCCATCCACTCGCCGACGCGGGCGCCCGCCAGCACCCCGGCGCCGCCGAGGATCGCCAGCATCAGGCCGTAGGCGAAGCCGATCCGCGAGGCCGGCCAGTGGTAGTGGCGCACGAAGAAGGTCGGGACCCAGGCCACCGTGCCGAAGCCCAGCATCGAGCTGATCGAGAAGGCGGCGAAGTGGGCGCCGAACATCCGCCGGTTCTCGCCCAGGAAGGCGAAGAGGCGCGCGCGGGAGACGCCGCCCTCCGGCCCCGCCACCGGCGCGAGGCCGCGCCGCTGCGGCTCGCGCACGAACAGGAGCGGGATGAGGACGGCCATGCCGCCGACGCCGATGATCACGAACGTCATCTGCCACGGCCGAAGCCCGGTCAGGAACGGCAGGGCGTCGGGCCCGAGCCGCGTCGCGAGCGCTATGACCATGCCGCCGACCACGAGCGCCAGGCCCGCGCCGACGTACTGCGCGCCGGTGTAGACGCTGATCGCGCGGGCCAGCTTCGCCCTCGGGAAGCAGTCGCCGATGATGGAGAGGGCCGAGGGACCGAGGGTCGCCTCCCCCACCCCCACCGAGATCCGCGCCACGAACAGCTGCGTGAAGTTCTGGGCCAGGCCGCAGGCCGTGGTCGCCAGGCTCCAGAAGACGACGCCGGTCATGATGATCCGCCGCCGGCTGGTGCGGTCGGCCAGGCGCCCGATGACGAGGCCGAAGCCGACGTAGAACAGCACGAAGGCCGCCCCCGCCAGCAGGCTGACCTCGGTGTCGGAGAGCCGGAAGTCGTGTTTGATCGGGGTGAACAGCAGGGTCAGGATCTGCCGCTCGACGTAGGAGACCATGTTGGCCAGCGAGAGCGCCGCCACCACGAACCAGGCGTAGAGCGCGCCCGGCCAGGGGGCGGAGTCTGCAGCGGCCTCGCCGGCGACGTCGGCCGGGCGCGCCGCAGCGGCCGCGGACGTGACGCCGGACAGGGTCATGCGTGCTCGCGCGCCAGGGTCTTCAGCGGCACGCGCCGCCCCTGGGCGTCGACCGGGTCGTGCGCCACGTCACGGTCGTGGAAGGCGCGGGTGTAGGCCGCCAGTTCCAGGTGGATGCCGTTCGGGTCGCGGAAGTACATCGACCGGATCCAGGTCTGGGGGGTGACCTCCTCCGTGGCGTGGTGCTCGCCGTCGCCGTGATTGAGGATGCGCAGGCTGATCCCCTTGGCGCGCAGGCGCTCGGCGTACTCGTCGAACCGCTCCAGCGGGATGCCGATCGCCAGGTGGTTCATCGAGGCGTGCGCGGTCTGCGAGCCCTTCTCCAGGTAGTCGGGGTGCATCGAGGCGACGCCCGGCGCGGCCGGCGGGGCGTTGGGGAACCAGAAGAAGGCCACCGTCCCCCCGCCGCCGCAGTCGAAGAAGAAGTGCTGGCCGCGCCCGTTCGGCAGGTCGATGGTCTTGATCAGCTTCATGCCCAAGAGGCCGTCGTAGAAGTCGACGGTCTCGGCCATGTCGCGCGCCACCAGGGCGACGTGGTTCACGCCGCAGTACTCGAACGGTTCGTCGGACATCGACTTCCTCCTCGTCTGACGGATACGGCTTAGTCGCCCAGCTTCACGCGCAGCTCGACGCCGAAGGTGCGCGGCTGGGCGAAGTAGAGCTGGGTCAGGAGGCCGGCGGTCGGCACGGCCGACAGCTTGTGCGCGACGTTGCCGAGGTTCTTGGCCCACAGCGAGGCGCGCCAGCGCCCCGTCGGGTCGTCGTAGTTCAGGCTGGCGTCGAAGATGCTGTAGGTCGGCTGGTAGCCCTGCGGGGCGTTGGTGGTGTCGGTGAAGTGGCTGCTCTCGAGCGACCACGACGCCACCGGGGTCAGCTTGCCGTGGCCGTTCAGGTCGAACTCGTAGGAGGCCTCCAGCCGCGTCGTCCACTTCGGCACGCGCGTCGGCACCAGGTAGCAGGCCGTGTTGGTCGGGTCCGACCGGTCGACGACGCCGCCGCAGGGGTTCGACGCGCTCTTCGGCTTGCCGGTCAGGTCGGTGACGAAGCTGGTGTAGACCGCGTCGAGGTAGCCGACCGAGCCGGTGATGTTCAGGCCGGGCGTCGGCACGGCCGTCAGCTCGGCCTCGAAGCCGCGGGCGCGCTCGTTGGCGTCGTTGGCCACCACCTGCTGCTCGCCCGAGCCGTTGGACGCGGGCTTGAACACGCCGATCTGCAGGTCGGTGTAGTTGTTCCAGAAGCCGGCCACGTCGAGGCGGACGCGATGGTCGAACCACTCGGACTTGATCCCGCCTTCCCAGGCCCTGGCCTTCTCGGGGTTGAACGGGCCGATGGCCAAGGCCGTGGCGGCTCGGGAGTTGTAGCCGCCGCTCTTGAAGCCGGTGGAATAGCTTCCGTAGACCATCACGTCGTCGGTGACCTTGTAGTTGACCCCGGCGTGATAGGTGAAGTTCGACCAGGCCTTGTTCGAAAGCGCGGGCGGCGTGGGATAGGTGGCGATCGGCACCTGGAAGTAGCGGGTGAAGTCCTTCTTCTCGGTCGAGTAGCGGCCGCCCAGCGTGATGTTGAGCCGCGGCGTGATCTTGTAGTCGACCTGGGCGAACACGGCCCCGGCGTCGCCGCTCTGGTGCGAGCCTTCCTCGCTCACCGACGACAGGTAGAAGATCTGGCCGGCGCTCCAGACCACGTGGCTATAGTAGCCGCCGGCGACCCACTGCAGCGGCGAATTGTTCGCCGACTCCAGCCGGATCTCCTGCGAGAACTGGTCGTGGTCCTGGGTCGAGGTGGTCTCGAAGAACGACAGGCCGCTGTCGTCGAAGTCGTTGTAGCTGAAGTTCTTGTCGTGCATGTACCCGGTGATCGACACGATCCGGAACCCGTGGCCCTCGTAGCGGGCGTTCAGCGTCAGGCTCTTGGTGTCGGCGTAGTCGCCGCTCGGGAAGTTGCGCTGGGTGGTGAACGGATCGGTCGGTCCGCCGGGAAAGCCGTAGCCGGGGTGGCCCAGCAGCACCGACAGGTAGTCGGTCGGGTACGAGGCGTTGATGCCGCCGACCGATTGGCTGCGGTCGCGGATGATGGCGCCGGTAAGCACGAACTTCAGATTGTCGGTCGGCGTCCACTTCACCGAGGCCCTGAGGCTCTTCACGTTGTCGCCGCCCAGCCACTTGTTGGGCTGCAGGCCCTGGGCGTTGGTGTAGGTGTTGCGGATGTAGCCGTCGGAGTACTGGCTGGCGCCGCTGATGCGGAACGACAGCGTCGGCGAGGCCGGCATGTCTGCGGCGAAGGCGAAGTCGGCCCGCCCGAAGTTGCCCGCCCGCGCCATGGCCTGGAAGTCGTAGTGGTCGCCGGGCTCCTTGGTCGTCACGCTGACGACGCCGCCGGTGGTGTTCTTGCCGAACAGCGTGCCTTGCGGACCGCGCAGCACCTCGATCTGGGCGACGTCGAAGGCGCCCTGAAGCGCGCCGATGTTGCGGGTGTAGAACACCCCATCGACGGCGATGCCGACACTGGGGTCGATGGCCTGGTCGACGCCCTGGTAGCCGATGCCCCGCGAATAGACGACCGCGGCGTTGCGGTGGATGGCGCCGACGCCCTCGATGGTGAAGTTCGGCGCGACGCGCGTGAAGTCGGTCAGGTCGCGGACGAACATCTTGACGATCTGGTCGCCGGTCACCGCCGTCACCGAGACGGGCGTCTCCTGCAGGGACTCCTCGCGCATCCGGGCCGTCACGGTGAT
>DASZQQ010000469.1:0-2614 GCA_035549595.1 Caulobacteraceae bacterium | reverse complement strand
GAGGCCCTCGCCCAGAAGGTCGGAATAAGGCTCCGTTAACGACCGATTAACCATGTCAGGCGACTGTCGGGAGCGGAATTTTCCCTGATTTTGGAGTCGCTTATGAACGGCGCCGAGGTGCTCGACATCGGCCGCGACGCGATCTGGCTGACGCTTCAGCTTTCGGCGCCGATCCTGATCGTCGGCCTCGTGGTCGGCGTGGGCATCGGCCTCTTCCAGGCCCTGACCCAGATCCAGGAAGCGACCCTGATCTACGCGCCGAAGATCGTCGCCATCTTCGTCTCCCTGCTCGTCTTCCTGCCGTTCATGGGGGCCCTGATGAGCGGCTTCATGCGCCACATCGCCGCGCGCATCGCCGGGCTCTAGCGGGGCCGGGGGGTGGAGTCCTACGCCGCCGCCCAGCAGGTCTACGTCGCGGGCCTCGTGTTCGCGCGGGTCGGCGCCATGGTCATGACCATCCCGGGCCTGGGCGAGCAGCCGGCCCCCGCCCAGGTCCGCCTGGGCTTCGCGCTACTCGTGGCGATGGTCGTGGGGCCCGTCGCGGCCCCGGCCCTCGGCCCCCTGCCGGACACCGTCGGCGGCCTCTTCGGCGCGGTCATCAAGGAGGTGCTGATCGGCCTGATGATCGGGGCGATCCTGCGCATGTTCCTGGGCTCGCTCGCGACGGCCGGCGAGATCATGTCGATCCAGACCAGCCTCAGCTTCGCCCAGACCGTGAACCCGGCGCAGGCGCAGCAGGGCTCGTCCCTGGCCTCGTTCCTGTCGCTGATCGGCGTGGTGCTGATCATGACCACCGACCTGCACCACATGTTCATCGCCGCGATCGCCAGGTCCTACACCCTCTTCCCGGCGTACAAGCCCCTGCCGGTGCACGACGCCACG
The DNA here is from genome assembly GCA_035549595.1 of Caulobacteraceae bacterium. Taxonomy (GTDB): domain Bacteria; phylum Pseudomonadota; class Alphaproteobacteria; order Caulobacterales; family Caulobacteraceae; genus Acaudatibacter. The sequence goes on along the minus strand of DASZQQ010000469.1, from coordinate 1,732 downwards.
ACCCTGGCCATCCAGACCTTCTCGGGCAGCTTCGCCCTGGCGGTGCAGCTCTCGGCGCCGATCCTCGTCTTCTCGCTGGTGTTCAACATCGCCACCGGCCTCGTCGGCCGGGCGATGCCGCAGTTCCAGATCTTCTTCGCCGCGACGCCCCTGCAGGTGCTGCTGGGCCTGTCGCTGTTCGCCCTGAGCCTCGGGACCATCGGCATGGTCTGGACGTCCCGATACCGCGATCTCCTCGGCAGGTTCGTCTAGACCTATGGCCGAAGACGCGGACTCCAAGACAGAAGAGGCGACACCCCAGCGGCTCGAGGAAGCGCGCAAGAAGGGCGAGGTCGCCAAGTCCCAGGAGCTGGCCCAGGCGGCCGGCCTGTTCGGCGCCTTCGGCGCGGTGCTGATGCTGGGCGGGTACCTGGCCCAGGACCTCGCCGCCAAGCTGACCCCGTTCTTCGCCCACCCCGACAGCATCGCCGTGGCAGGGAGCGGCGGCGTCAGCCTCGCCCGCTACGTCCTGGAGGCCGCCCTGCCGCCGATCGCGGCGATCATGGGCGCGACCCTGCTGGCGGGCGTCGCCGGCAACGTGCTGCAGACGGGCCTCTTGTTCACGCCCTCGCGCCTGGCCCCGGACCTCTCGAAGTTCGACCTGGTCAAGGGGCTGGGGCGCCTCTTCGGTCTCGACGGCCTGGTCGCCTTCGGCCGCGCCGTGCTGAAGGTGCTGGTCACCGCGGCCATCGCCTATTGGGTGCTGTGGCCGCACGCGCACGAGTTCGCCCTGCTGGCGACGCTCGATATCGGCGCCATCCTGCCGTTCGCGCTGGACCTCACCAAGTCGCTGATGTTCGCGGTGCTGATGTTCCTCGGCGCCGGCGCCGGGCTCGACTTCATCTGGCAGCGCCAGCGCTTCCTGCAGAAGATGCGGATGACCAAGGAGGAGCTGAAGGAGGACTTCAAGCAGTCCGACGGCGACCCCCACGTCAAGGCCCGCCAGCGCCAGATCCGCAACGAGCGGTCCCGGCGGCGGATGATGCAGGAGGTGCCCAAGGCGACCGTGGTGGTCATGAACCCGACCCACTTCGCCGTCGCCCTGCGCTACGAGGCCGGCGAGACGGTCGCCCCGCAGTGCGTCGCCAAGGGCGTCGACAGCCTGGCCCTGAAGATCCGCGAAGTGGCCGAGGAGGCCGGGGTGCCGGTGGTCGAGGACCCGCCGCTGGCCCGCGCCCTCTACGCCGCGGTGGAGGTCGACGAGTACATTCCGCAGCAGCACTACGAAGCCGTGGCCAAGATCATCGGCTTCATCCTGTCCGCCGCAAAGTCGCCAAAGCGCGCGCGGCGAATGTAACGGCTATCATTCGGCGGTGATTCGGTGAGCGTTGATCTTCGAAACCTGGAACAGGACGAACCGATGGCCGAACCGCGCGCTCAGGGCGCGGGCCTCCTGGCGGACCCGCTGCGCACGATCGGCGTGGTGTGCTTCCTGCTGGCCGTCCTGTTCGCCGCGTCCATGGCCTTCCGCGCCGGCCCCGTGACCCTGGCGGGCATGATCCTGCTGGTCGGGCTGGCGGGCGTCGCCTTCGTCGGCCTCGTCGCCTTCCGCTCCGGCGCCCAGGCCGCGCCCGAGGCCACGGCCGCCGACCTCGTCGACCTCGTCCAGGCCCTGGACGATCCGGCGGCCGTCTGCGTCGCCGACGGCCTGATCGTCGCCGCCAACGGCGGCTGGCGCGAGGCGGTCGGGTCG
>DASZQQ010000468.1:0-21285 GCA_035549595.1 Caulobacteraceae bacterium | reverse complement strand
GCATGGCCTTCGGCGGCCAGGGCGACGGCCGCGGAAAGGCCGGCCAGCCCGGCGCCGACGACATAGGTCGTTCCCCGGCCGGGGCCTTCACTCATTCCACCAGGCCGTGACGCAGCAGGGTCCAGAGGAGCTTGGCCTTGCCGATCTTGGCGCGCGTGCGCGGCGGCTTCCAGCCGGCGGCCTCCATCTTCGACAGGATCTCGGAATAGACCGCGCTCATCAGGCGCGGCGTGCGCAGCTTGCCCGGCGGGCGGGCGTGCAGGATGCGGTCGGCCTCGCGGTAATGCTCGTGCGCGCGCACCGCCACCCAGCGGCAGGCCGCGTCGATGCGCGGATCGGCGACCACGGCGGCGGGGTCGCGCGTCTCGATCCCGGCCGCCTGCAGCGCCTCGGCGGGCATGTAGAGCCGCCCCATGCCGGCGTCCTCGTCGAGGTCGCGCAGGATGTTGGTCAGCTGCAGCGCCCGGCCCAGATGGTGCGCCAGGGGCCGGCCCGGGTCGTCGGCCATGCCGAAGATGCGCACGGAGAGGCGCCCCACCGCGCTCGCCACGCGCTCGCAGTAGAGGTCGAGCTTGTCGTAGGCGGGCGCGACGATGGTCTCGACCACGTCCATCTCCATGCCGTCGATCACGGCCATGAAGTCGTCGATGTCGAGCGAGAAGCGCCGCACCGGCTCGACCAGGTAGCTGGTCCGCTCGGGCGGAGCGCCGGCGTAAAGGGCGCGCAGATCGGCCCGCCAGGCGTCGAGGTCGGCCTGGCGCTCAGGGATCGAACCCTCGCCGCTGTCGGCGATGTCGTCGACCTCGCGGCAGAAGGCGTAGACGGCGAAGATCGCCGTCCGCTCCAGCGGCGGCAGCAGCCGCATGGCGGTGTAGAAGGAGCTGCCCGAGGCTTGCTGTTCGACTTTGGCGGGGGCGTTCATCGTGGTGCGGTCGGCTGTGCGGCGTCCTTATGGCCCAGGTCGCCGCGCTTGCCGAGGCCCAACCGTTCGACGGCGAACCGGCCGACCCCCAGAAGCGCCACGCCGAGCGCCTCGGGCTTGCGGTGATGCACGCGCTCGCTGAGCGGATCGCGCGCCAGGAGGCGCTTCGTCAGGCTCTCGGCCAGGCGCTGGATGACGGCGATCTCGAGCGCCAGGCGCGCGTCGCTCACGCCGCCGGAGAGCCGCCGCGACTGCGCCAGGAGGTCGTCGGTGCGGCGGGTCAGGCTGGTGATCACGCGGCGAAGCGCCGGGCTCGCCTTCGCCTCGCCGAGGGCGCAGACGTCGAGGCCCTCGGCCGCCAGGGCGTCGGCGGGAACGTAGACGCGGTCGATCTCGCGGTAGTCCTTGCCGCAGTCCTGCAGGTGGTTGATCACCTGCAGCGCCGCGCACAGGGCGTCCGACGCCGGCCAGGTCGTTCGCGGCTCGCCATGCACGTCGAGCATGAAGCGGCCGACCGGCGCCGCCGAATAGCGGCAGTAGTCCATCAGATCGTCCCAGTCGGCGTAGCGGGTCTTGGTGACGTCGCGCCGGAACGCCTCGAGCAGGTCCAGCATGTGCTGGTCGCTCAGGCCGCGCGCCGCCAGGGCGTGGCGCAGGCGGACGGCCTCCGGGACGGCCTCGTCGGCGCCCGTCAGCGAGGCCTCGATGGCCGCCAGCCGCGCGAGCTTCTGGTCGGGCGGCGCCACGGGATCGTCGGCGACGTCGTCGGCCATCCGCGCGACGGCGTAGAAGGCCATCACCACCGGCCGGTTGGCCGGGGCGATCAGGACCGAGGCGACCGGGAAGTTCTCGCCGGTGTGGTCCTTCGAAGGCTCGCGTCCGGTCAGGCTCATGACGCCCCCGCCATCGCCTGCGGCCGGCCTTTCCAGAGCCCGCCCCTGCCGCGCGCGAACTGCGCCGCGGAATCGAGGGTGAAGAGGGTGTAGATCAGCCCGACCAGCGGCAGGGCGAGCCCCCAGGCCGGCGAGAGGCGGTAGAGCCGCAGCATCGGCTGGTAGGCGATCGCCATGGCCGCCCAGGCGGCCAGGCCCAGCCAGCGCGCGAGGCCGGACCCGGCCAGGGCCAGCGCGGGACCTGCGAGATAGACCAGGGCCATGCCCGCCACCGTCCCGGCCAGCAGCCACGGCGAGAAGCCGAGCTGGGCGTAGGCGCTGCGCGCCACCATCCGCCGGATCTCGCCGAAGCCGGCATAGGGGCGAAGGCTGCGCGCGCGAAGGGTGAGGCCGAGCCAGATCGGGCCCTCAGCCTTCATCCGCTCGGCCAGGGCGCAGTCGTCGATGATGCGCCCGCGGATCGCCTCGATCCCGCCGGCCCGCTCCAGCGCCTCGCGCCGCACCAGCATGCAGCCGCCGGCGGCGGCGGCCGTGCGGCGCTGCGGATCGTTCACCCAGGCGAACGGGAACAGCATGTCGAAGAAGAACACGAACGCCGGGATCAGCAGCTTCTCGGCCCAGGTCTCGGTCGTCAGCCGCGCCATCAGCGAGACCAGCACCCGGTCCCCGGCCGCGGCGCGGGCCACGAGCCGGCGCAGGTTGTCCGGGCTGTGTTCGATGTCGGCGTCCGTAAGCCACAGGTAGTCGGGCGGCGTCTCGGACGCCCGCGCGATCCCCTGGCGCACGGCCCAGAGCTTGCCGGTCCAGCCGGCCGGCAGCGGCGCGCCGCGCAGGACGTCCAGGCGCTCGTCCGCTCCGGCCGCCTCGGCGGTGCCGTCGCCGGAGTTGTCGTCGACCAGCACGACGCGGAACGGACCCGGATAGTCCTGCGCCAGCAGCGAGCCGATCGAGCGGGCGATGACGTCGGCCTCGTCGCGCGCCGGGACGACCGCGGTCACCGACGGCCAGACGGCCGGCTCGGGTGGCGCAGGGGCCTGGTCGTCGCGCTCGCGGGCCAGCCAGAAGCCGCCGCGCAGGGCCAGCATCCAGAGCCAGGCCGCCAGGCTGACGCCCCCGACGATGACGGGCGCGCCGATCACTTCAGGTAGCCCTCGGCGGCGAACCAGGCGAGGGCGTCGGCCAGGGCCTCGCGGTAGGGCCGCGCGTGGTAGCCGAGCTCGCGCTCGGCCTTGGCCGACGAGAAGAACATGTGGTGCGAGGCCATCTTCAGGGCGTCGCGGGTCAGCATCGGCTCCTTGCCGGTGATCCGCGCGACGGCCTCGGCGACGGCGGCGACGGGATAGAGCGGGGCGCGTGGCAGGTTCAGCGTCGGGGCCTTGCGGCCCGCCAGCTCGGCGATCACGGCCAGCATCTGGCGCAGGGAGACGTCCTGGCCGCCCAGGATGTAGCGCTCGCCGATCCGGCCCTTCTCCAGCGCCAGCACGTGGCCGGCGGCGACGTCGTCGACGTGGACGAGGTTCAGGCCCGTGTCGACGAAGGCCGGGATCCTGCCGGTGGCCGCCTCGGTGACGATGCGGCCGGTGGGGGTGGGGCGAACGTCGCCGGGCCCGATCGGCGTCGAGGGGCTGACGGTGACGGCGGGCAGGCCGCGCTCGGCCACCAGGCGGTCGACCACGCGCTCGGCCAGGACCTTGCTCTCCTTGTAGGCGCCTACCGCCTCGCCGGGCTCAAGGCGCGAGGTCTCGTCCACCGGGCTGTGGTCGGCCGACGGGCGCAGGGTGGCGACGCTGGAGGTGTAGACCACGCGGCCGACGCCGGCGGCCAGGGCCGCCTCCATCACCGCCGTCGTCCCCTCGACGTTGGCGCGGATGATCTGCGACGGGTCGGGCGCCCACAGGCGATAGTCGGCGGCGACGTGGAACAGCACCTTCACCCCGGCGAGGGCGGCGTCCAGGGCGGCGCGGTCGGTCATGTCGCCGAGGACCGGCGTGCAGGCGACGGCGTCCAGGTTGCGGCGGGGGCTCGACGGCCGCACCAGCGCGCGCAGGTCGAGGCCGCGGCCTGACAAGGCGCGCAGCACGGCGCCCCCGACGAAGCCGGAGCCGCCGGTGACGAGCACGGCGTCGCCCGGGTTCAGGCGCAGGCCCGGCAGGTCCTCGAGCGCCGCTGCGTCCGCCAAGTCTCGATGCTCCGTCCAGCCCTCGGGAGGCCTAGACCATTTCGCCGCGCGAGGGGAGGCGCCCGCCTCAGTGGCCCGGGTAGTGCAGCCTGACCGACAGGCGGTTGTCGCCGGCCGCGGCGACGATGTGGGTGGCGTTGAACGACGGCGCCGACAGCACGGGGCGCACGTTGTTGGAGAAGCCGTAGCCCTCCTTCGGCACCCCCAGCAGGCCGGTGTCGAGGTCCTTGTTGGAATTGGCGTCGTGATAGGCGACCAGGGCGTACTGGCCCGGGTGCGGCAGGGAAATGCAGACGGTGGTCGAGCCGGCGTGGGCCGGATCGTAGGTGTCCATCAGCTCCTGCTTCAGGAACTTCTTCTGGTCGTCGCCGTAGAGCACGACCGCGACCTGGCCCTTGTCGTTCTTCACGCCGTCGACGGTGACCATCAGGCGGGTGTTGCTCGGCGGGCCGTGGCACACGCCCTCCTGGGCGTGGGCGAGCGAGGCCGACGCCAGGGCCACGAGCCCCGCCGCGAACGCTCCGCGCACTGCCGTTCCACCGCTCACCGTTCCGGTCTCCGAAGAGGCGTCGTCACACTTCGTTACGACGACGCGCGCTGTGCCGATCCCGCATGGCAGGATCAAGGCTTCGCGCTGTCCGAACGTGCGGATATGGCGGGGTGTTGCGCATTTGCAATGGCGCCGCCGCCGCGGGCCCGTGGGATCAGTTCTGGGACGGGAACACGCCCTGCAGGGCGATGACCATGTTCAGCACCAGGTAGGGCTGCAGGTTGTTGTGCGGCTGATTGCCGCCCAGGAACGTCACCGAGGTGGGATCCATGGAGCCGCTGACGCCGCCCGAGCCGTAGATCTGGGCCGGCGTGGTCGTGGTGGTCCCGACGGCGGCGTGGGCCTCGGCGAGGTACTTGGTGTTGTCGGGCTTGCGGCCGGGGGCGCCGGTGGCGGCGTCCGCGGTCAGGCCGCGCACGAAGTGGGTGTGCTGCGGCAGTTCCGAAATGTTCAGGGTGTGGAACTCCTCGCCGAGCCGCTCGCCCAGGATGATGCCGCTGCCGACGTGGACCGGCACGCGGCCGCGCAGGTCCGGCAACCCGAAGGTCACCCGCCCATCACCGCCGTAGGTGGTTCCGAGGATCGAGAACAGCGCCTGGTTCTGGTTGATCGGCAGCAGCTGGCCGTTGCACAGGGCCCAGCCCTTCGGCGCGAAGTTGAACGACGTGATCTTGATTTCGCCAAGGTAGGGCGTGCCCATGGTCCGGCTCCTGAGCTCGGTTGATCCGCCGCGCGACCGTCAGGGCCGGGCCGGGAAGATGCCCTGCAGGGCGATGATGAAGGTCAGCCCCATGCTGGGCATCATGTTGTTGTGCGGAAAGCTGCTGCCCGCCATCGCGGCCGCGAGCGGCGACAGCGTCGCGCCCGGATTGGTCGTGTTGTACGAATTGACGGGACCCGAGCCGCCCTGGCCGTCGTTCCAGCCGCCGAAAGCCATCACCCCGCCCACGGGCGAAGCGGCGTTGGCCGCGGTCTGGGTCGCGCCGATGTTGTGGGTGTGGAGGGGCATCTCGGTCGAAATCAGGGTCACCGACTGCACGCCGGACATTTCGCCGAGGAAGTACTGGCTACCGGAGGCGGCCTGGCCCTGCTGGATCGGGGCCGCCCCCTGCAGGTCGGGCAGGGCGAAGGTGGACTTGCCGTCGCCGCCGTAGGTGGTGCCCAGCAGCGAGAACAGCGCCGTGTTCTGGCTGATCGGCAGCAGCTGGCCGTTGCACTGGGCCCAGCCCGTGGGGGCGAAGTTGCCGGCGAAGATGCGAATCTCGGCGACGAAGGGGGCGGACATGGGCGGCTCCTTAAGGGTCGTGACGCCGGAAGCGGGCGAAGGCGCTCTTGGGAGCGGTCAGGTCGGGGTGGGGTAGACGCCGTAGAGCGAGATGATGAAGTTCACGACCAGGAACGGCTGCATGTTCTCGTGCGGCTGGCTGCCGCCGGCCGGCTGCATCGAGGCCGGGTTCAGCTGCGTGCCGTCCGAGGCGCCGGTGTAGTAGGGCATGACGCCGGACTGTGTGCTTGCCGCCGAAGCCATGACGCCGTTGGCGGGCGACAGTTGCTGTCCCCCCGTCGTCGTCTTCAGGACGTGGCTGTGATTGGGAATCTGCTGGGTCGTCAGGGTGACCTGTTCGGTCCCGCCCGTCTGACCGATGACGTAGGTCGCCCCGCCGGCCAGCGTTCCCTGGTGGATCGGCACGCAGCCCTGAAGGTTCGGAAGCTGGAAGGTCTCCTGCCCGTCGCCGCCGTAGGTGGTGCCGATCAGGTTGAACAGGGTCTCGTTCTCGGAGATCGGGATGGTCTGCCCCTGGCAGAGCATCCAGCCGTTAGGCGCGAAGTTGCCGCCGAACATCCGGATTTCGCCGACATAAGGTGATGACACCGCTCGAGCCCCCCGTTTCAACGCCCCAGCCGACAACGCCCCAGGCGCCAATGCCCGTGACGAATTCGCGCGATCGCTTGCAATCCCGGCTGCAGGCCCGCACTTTGAGGTTGAACGCGACGCTATCAGTGACGTTTGACGACGACAACCCCGCCGCGCAGATTTTGCCAAAACACGTGACGAAACCCCGGTGAACGACGCTGCTCCCGCTTCCCCGGCGCGCCGGCCGCCGACCGCCGAGCTCGGCTTCCAGCGCGCGCAGGCGCTGCATCGCCAGGGCCGGCTGGCCGAGGCCGAGGGGCTGTACAGGGCCGTCCTCGACATCCAGCCCGACCACGCCGGCGCCCTGCACTACCTGGGCCTGGCCCAGAGCCAGCAGGGCCGCGCGCGCGAGACTGTGGTCTCGATCCGCAAGTCGATCGCCATCCGGCCGACCGCCGCGGCGCACAACGACCTCGGCCTCGTGCTGGCCGCCCTGGGCGACGCCGACGGGGCGCAGGCCGAGTACCGCCGGGCCCTGGCGCTGGATCCCGACTGCCTGGAGGCGCACAACAACCTTGGCAACCTGCTGCGCGCCGCCGGCCGCGCCGGCGAGGCCCTGGCGCACTTCGAGGCCGCCCTGCGGCTGGCGGGCGAGGTGCCCGAGCTGCACGCCAACCTCGGCCACCTGCTGGCCGAGCTCGGGCGCGAGGACGAGGCCCGCCAGGCTTTCCGCAGGGCTCTGGACCTGCGGCCGCAGTTCGTCGACGCCCTGCGGGGTCTGGCGCAGGTGCAGATCCGGGCCGGCGAGCGGGGGGAGGCGGCGGCGCTGCTGCGGCGTGCGCTCGAGGCCGCCGAGGACGATGCGCCGACACACCACAGTCTCGGCACGCTGCTCAGCGCGGAAGGCGACATCGAGGGGGCCATCGTCCACCTGCAGCGTGCGGTGGCGCTGAAGCCGGACTTCGCCGAGGCGCAGAACAACCTCGGCAACGCCCTCGGCGCGGCGGAGCGGCGGACCGAGGCCCTGGCCGCGTTCGACGGCGCCCTGGCCCTGCGTCCTGACTTCCTGGAAGCCCTCTGCGGGCGCGGCCACACCCTGAACATGCTCAACCGCGCCGACGAGGCCCTGGTCCCGCTGCAGGCGGCGCTGGCCCTGGCGCCGGACTTGGCGGAGGCCCACAGCGCGCTTGGCGGCGCCCTCCAGACGCTGGGACGCCTCGACGCCTCGCGCGAGGCGTTCGAGCGCGCCGTGGCGCTGGAGCCGGGCCGGCCGGCCTATCTGCGCGGGCTCTCCGAGGCCAAGCGCTTCACGCCGGGCGATCCGCACCTGGCGCTGCTGGAGGCCGCGGCGGAGCGGGCGGACGCCTTCGAGGACGCCGAGCGCCTGCAGCTCTGGTACGCCCTCGGCAAGGCCTACGACGACCTCGGCCGGCCCGAGGACTCGCTTCGCTGCCTCCTGGCCGGCTCGGCGCTGAAGCGCGCCGGCATCGAGTACCGGGAGGACGTCACCCTGGCGATGTTCCGCCGCGTCGAGGAGGTGTTCACGCCCGACCTGCTGCAGCGGCTGGGCGGCCAGGGCGACCCCTCGGCGGCGCCGGTGTTCATCGTCGGCATGCCGCGGTCCGGCACCACCCTGGTCGAGCAGATCCTGGCCAGCCACCCCGAGGTGTTCGGGGCCGGGGAGCGGCCGGAGCTGCAGATGACGGCGCGGGGCATGCAGTGGGTGTCGGGCGTCCCGAGCTTTCCGGACGTGGTCCCCGGCCTGCCGGCGTCGCGGCTGAAGACGCTTGGCGCGGAGATCGACGCCTCGCTGCGCGCGCTGGCCCCCTGGGCGGCGCGCATCACCGACAAGATGCCGCACAACTTCCTGTACGTCGGCCTCATCCGCCTCGTCCTGCCCAACGCCCGCATCATCGCGCTCGAACGCGACCCGGTGGACACCTGCCTGTCGTGTTTCTCCAAGCTGTTCGCCAGCGGCCAGTCGCACACCTACGACCTGGCCGAGCTCGGCCGCTACCACGTCGCCTTCCAGCGGCTGATGCGTCACTGGCGTTCGGCGATCCCGGCCGAGGCCCTGCTGACGGTGCGCTACGAAGACGTGGTCGAGGACCTCGAAGGCCAGGCCCGCCGCCTCGTCGACCACATCGGCCTGCAATGGAGCGACCGCTGCCTCGAGTTCCACCGAACGGAGCGGCCGGTGCGGACCGCCAGCGCCACCCAGGTTCGCCAGCCGATCTACCATTCGTCCGTGGGTAGAAGCCGCAAATACGGTAGACTTCTCGCCCCGTTGCTGGATGCGTTAGGCACAACCGCAGACTGAACTTGGCTTCTCGGCGTCTATGCCTCATCGGCCTGAAGCTATAGTCGCCTAGGGTGCAACTAGACCTCAAACAACCCCTACTTGTGGCATTTCGGGCAAGCTGATAGCGTCCCCGAGGACGAGTGGGGGCTCGCCTGCACGTCTGGGTGCAGCCCCTCTCGAAAGCGGCCAGGGCGGCGCGTCGAGCGCCTCGCGATGGGGTGGGTGATGTCGATCGATAGTCTCTACGAACCTGCGACGTTCGACATTTCGCGGGTCGACGACGGCTCCGACCGCCTGGTGGCCCCGCCCTCGGCCGTCACCCAGGTCGTCTTCATCGACTCGCGGACGCCCGACATCCAAGACCTGCTGGCCGGGCTGCAGCCGGGCGTGATCGCCCATGTGCTGGACGCCTCCAGCGACGGCCTGCAGCAGATGGCGGACTTCCTGGCCGCCAACCACCTGACGGGCCTGGCCGCCATCGACATCGTCGGCCACGGCCAGGCCGGCGAGATCATCCTGGGCGCGTCCGCAGTCACCGACGGCTCTCTGGGCTCGCACGCCTCCGAGCTCGCGGCGATCGGCGCGGCCCTGGCGCCCGGCGGCGACCTCGCCCTCTACGCCTGCAACACCGCGGCCGGGAGCGCCGGCCACCAGTTCATCGCCGACCTGTCGGCCTATGCCGGCGGCGCCGACGTTGCGGCCTCGACGCACCTGATCGGCGGCGCCGCGGAAGGCGGCGACTTCAGCCTGGACGCCTTCGCCGGCCCGGGGGTCTCCAGCGCGCCCGGCCCGTTCACGGCCTCGGCCATCTCCGGCTTCGACGGCCTTCTGACGCCCTCGCCCAGCAAGGCCGAGGTGATCGTGGTCGGCACCGGCGGCGGGGCCAACTCCACCCTGGTGTTCGCCGACGACGACAACTCGGGTGCGGCCACCAACACCGAGACCTTCTTCAGCCCCGGCTCCAACGTCCCGGCCAACGTCGACAACAACCTCATGCTGGTGGCGGTCGACCCGCTGCACAACAAGTACTTCCTGGTCGTCACGAACCTCGGCGAGCAGGAGATCCTCGAGGGCACGCTGAACCCCGACCTGGCGTCGCCGGGCAGCGCCCATACCCTGACGGCGATCTACACCGACAACGTCCAGCACCAGATCACCGGCATCGCCCTCGATCCGATCACCCAGAAGGTCTACTTCACCGAGTACAACCAGTTCCGCAGCATCGACTACACGGGCGCCAACTCCACCGTCCTGGAGACGGGGACGGCGAACCAGTTCCTGAACGGGCTGACGATCGACGTCTCGACGCACACGGCGTACCTGTTCTCGACGACGCATCACCTCACGACCGTAAGCCCGTCGCTGCCCGGCAGCCACCTGACGTCGGTCTTCACGAACGCACTCTACAAGGACGCCAACTATACCGTCGCGGGCACCGGCCTGACGTCGATGACCCTGAAGACCAGCGGCGGGGGTGCGCTGCCGGGGCTGATCGAGAGCATCGCGGTCACGCCGGACCACAACCACCTGCTGATTGGCACGCAAGTCACGACCGGCAGCGACAGCGGCGTCTTCGAGTACACCGTCGGCGGCGACGGCTCGGTCACCACGATCTGGAGCCAGAAGACCGCGTCCGGCTCGCCCACCGGGGACGTCAAGGGCGTCGCCGTCGACGTCAACGGCGACTACTACGTCACCGTCGCCGACAGCACCGACGACGGCGTCTACGGCGGCAAGATCACCGATTCCAACAAGTCGCCGACCCTCCTGCAGTCGATGCCGACGGGCGGGGTCGGGCTGGAGCCGACGGGGCTGACGGTCGACGTGCCGCCCAGCCTGACCGGCATCGTCGGCAACACTACCCATGCGGTGGAAGGCGGCTCGTCGATCAGCGCCATCACGGCGACGCCGACGGTCACCGACCCGGACGCCACCCTCGGCGAGATCACCTCGGCCACGGTGGTGATCACCGACGGCCACACCGGCGACGTGCTGGCGGCCAGCACCGCCGGCACCTCGATCACCGCGTCCTACAACGCCTCGACCAAGACCCTGACGCTCAGCGGCGCCGACACCTTCGCCCACTACCAGCAGGTGCTGGCCTCGGTGACCTACCAGGACGGCGCGACGGACCTGACCCCGGACGGGACCAACCCGACCCGCCACGTCGACTTCACCGTCAACGACGGCCTGGCCGATTCCCAGACCTCCGAGATCATCCTCACCCTCAACCGCCGGCCCACGGCGACGAACGAGAGCGCCAAGGTCGGCGAGAGCCTGACCACGAGCGGCACCGCCGGCACGGGCGGCACCGGCGCCCTGGCCGGCGACCACGACCTCGACGGCACCGCCCTGACCATCAGCGCCGTCACCGGCGGGACCGTCGGCACGAAGCTGACCGGGACCTACGGCGACTTCACCGTCAACGCCGACGGCTCCTACAGCTACGCGGCCAACGACACCTCGGCCATCGACACGGCGACCAAGGGCAGCCACCCGACCGACGTCTTCACCCTGACCGTGACCAACGGTGAGGGGCTGAACGCGACGCCGAACCCGACCTTCACCTTCATCATCGATCGCGCCCCCACGGTGGTGACCGAGACCGCCGCCGTGCTCGAGGCGGCCACCGTGACCGGCACCTCCGGGACCGGCGGCACCGGCGCCCTGGCCGGCGACAGCGACCCGGACGGCGATCCCCTTACCATCAGCGCCTTCTCGAGCGTGGCCGGCGGATCGGGCGTGCTCGGCTCGGCCCTCGCCGGCGACTACGGCTCCCTGACCCTGAACGCCGACGGCTCGTTCAGCTACACGGCCAGCAACACGGCCGCGATCGACGCGGCGACGACCGGTTCGCACCCGGTCGACGTGTTCACCGTGGTCGTCAGCGACGGCCAGGGGCTGACCACGACGACGACGCTGTCGATCAACCTCGACCGCGCGCCGACGACGGTCGACGACAGCAACGCCGCGGTGCAGCAGGCCGTGGCCGTCACCGGCAACGTTCTGGCCAACGATTCCGACAAGGACGGCGACACCCTGACCGTCTCGGCCCTCGCCGGCGGCACGGTGGGCACGCTCCTGCACGGGACCTACGGCGACCTGACGCTCAACGCCGACGGCAGCTACAGCTATTCGGCCGGCGCCACGGGGACCGAACTGACCGCCCTCGCCGGCGCGGCCGGCGGGTCCGAGCCGGTCGACAGCTTCACCTACACGGCCAGCGACGGCCACGGCGGCACGACGACCGCCAAGCTGGACATCACCGTTGACCGCCTGCCGACTGTGGTCGCCGACACCAACACCGCCGTCCAGGGCGGCGGGGCCTCCACCGGCAACGTGCTGACCAACGACAGCGACAAGGACGGCCAGAGCCTCGCGGTCAGCCAGATCAGCAACACCACCAGCGGGACCGGGGTCGTGGGGAGCGCGATCGCGGGGGTCTACGGCGACCTGACGCTGAACGCCGACGGCACGTACAGCTACCAGATCGGGGCCACCAAGACCGAGCAGGACGCCCTCACCGCCGCGGGCGGCGGCCACCAGACCGACGTCTTCACCTATCAGGCCAGCGACGGCGTCGGTGGCCTTTCCACCACCACCCTGACCATCACCACCGACCGCCTGCCGGTCACCGCGCCGTTCGGCGTCACCGTGGTCGAGGGCGCGACGGGCAGCCAGGCCGCGGCCGGCGTCCTGACCGGCGACACCGATGCGGACGGCGACACCCTGACGGTGACCGCCATCGCCGGCGGCACGGTGGGCAGCAAGCTGACCGGGACCTACGGCGACTTCACCGTGAACGCCGACGGCTCCTACAGCTACGCCGCCAACAACACCGCCGCCATCGACACGGCCGCCACGGGCTCACGGCCCAGCGAGACCTTCACCATCACCGTCAGCGACGGCCAGGGCGGCTCGACGACCGAGGTGGTGACCGCGACGGTCGACCGGCCGACGGTGGTGACGGACGACAGCTACACCGCCTTCAAGAACCAGGCCCTGACCGTGGCGAGCGGGACTGGCGTGCTGGCCAACGACAGCGACGCGGATCACGACTCCTTCACCGCGGTGCTGAAGACGGGACCGACGCACGCGGCCTCGTTCACCCTGAACGCCGACGGCTCGTTCGACTACACCCCGGCCGCCAACTACGTCGGGACCGACACCTTCACCTATGTGGCCAACGACGGCGCCGGCGACAGCACGGTCGCGACGGTGACCATCGACGTCAAGAACGCCCTGCCGATCCCGGCGCCGGACACCGCCAGCGACGTGGCGCAGCAGACCGTCACCGCCAACGCCGCGACCGGCCTTCTGGCCAACGACACCGATCCCAACAGCGAGACGCTCACGGTCACAGGGATCAAGGACGTCAGCTCGGGGACGGGCACGGTCGGGACCGCGCTCGCCGGGGTCTACGGCGACCTGACGGTCCAGGCCGACGGCTCGTACAGCTACACCGCCGGCGTCACCAAGGCCGAGCAGGACGCCCTGGCGGCCGCTTCGACGGGCAGCCATCCGACCGACGTCTTTACCTACACGGTCCAGAACACCGACGGCTTCTCGGCCACGTCGACGCTGACGGTCACCCTGGATCGCCTGCCGACGCCCGCGAACGACACCGCCGCCGCGGTGGACGGCGCCGCGGCGACGACCGGCAACGTCATCACCAACGACACCGACCCCGACGGCGATGCGCTGACCGTCACCGCCCTCACCGGCGGCACGGTCGGGACCCTGCTGCACGGGACCTACGGCGACCTGACGCTCAACGCCGACGGGACCTACAGCTATGCGGCCGGCGCGACCGGGGCCGAGCAGACGGCCCTGGCCGCGGCGACGACCGGCTCGCACGCGACGGAGAGCTTCACCTACACCGTCTCGGACGGCCAGGGCGGCACGGCCCAGGCGACCCTGACCGTCACCCTCGACCGCCTGCCGACAACCGTCGCCGACACCAACACGGCCGTGCAGCAGGGGCCGGCGGCGACCGGCAACGTGCTGACCAACGACAGCGACAAGGACGGCGACACGCTCACCGTCTCGGCGGTGACCGGCGGGACCGTGGGGACCCTGTTCCACGGGACCTACGGCGACGTCACCCTGAACGCCGACGGCTCCTACAGCTACGCGGCCGGCGCCACCGGGGCCGAGCTGGCGGCCCTGGCCGGCGCGGGCAGCGGCAGCCACCTGACCGAGGTCGTGACCTACACCGCCTCCGACGGCCACGGCGGCACGGCGACCAACACCCTGACCATCACCATCGACCGCCTGCCGACCCTGACGGCGGATACGGGCAGCGCCGTGCAGCAGGGCTCGGCGGCCACCGGCAACGTGCTGACCAACGACAGCGACCAGGACGGCGACAGCCTGACGGTCACGGCCGTCACCGGCGGCACGGTGGGGACCTCGTTCCACGGGACCTATGGCGACCTGACCCTCAACGCCGACGGCTCGTACAGCTACTCGGCCGGGGCCACGGCGGCGGAACTCACCGCCCTGGCCGGCGCGGCCAGCGGCAGCCACCTGACCGAGGCCTTCACCTACACCGCCTCGGACGGCCACGGCGGCACGGCCCAGACGACACTGACCTTCACCCTCGACCGCCTGCCGACGGCGGCGAACGACGCCAACACGGCGGTCCAGGCCGGACCGGCGGCGACCGGCAACGTCCTGACCAACGACAGCGACCTCGACGGCGACAGCCTGACGGTCAGCGCCGTCGCCGGCGGCACGGTCGGGACCCTGTTCCACGGGACCTACGGCGACCTGACCCTCAACGCGGACGGCACATACAGCTATTCGGCCGGGGCGACCGGGGCGGAGCTCACCGCCCTGGCGGCGGCCGCCGCCGGTTCGCACGTCACCGAGGCCTTCACCTACACCGAGTCCGACGGCCACGGCGGCACGGCCCAGGCGACCCTGACGCTCACCCTCGACCGCCTGCCGACCCTGGTGGCGGACACCAACACCTCGGGCGTCGGCTTCCCCGCCTCAGGCAACGTGCTGACCAACGACAGCGACAAGGACGCCGACACGCTCACCGTCACGGCGATCGCCGGCGGCAGTCTCGGCACGACCCTGCACGGGACCTACGGCGACATCGTGCTGAACGCCGACGGCTCCTACAGCTACACGGCCGGGGTGACCGGGGCGGAGCTGGCGGCGATCGCGGCGGTGCCGGTGGGCAGCGCAGGGGTCGACGTCTTCACCTACACGGCCTCGGACGGCCACGGCGGCAGCGGCTCGACGACCCTGTCGATCACCCTGAACCGTCCGCCGGACGCCGTCGACGACGCCAACGCCGCCGTGCAGTCCGGCCCGGCGGCCACCGGCAACGTCCTGGGCAACGACACCGACCCCGACAACGACACCCTGACCGTCAGCGCCATCGCCGGCGGGACCGTCGGCGCGCTGATGCACGGGACCTATGGCGACCTGACGCTGGGCGCCAACGGCGCGTATACCTATACGCCGACGGCGACCGGGGGCGAGCTGACCGCCCTGCTGGCCGCCCCGGCGGGCAGCCACGCCACCGACGCCTTCACCTACACGGCCTCGGACGGCAAGGGCGGCACGGACCAGGCGGTGCTGACGATCACCCTCGACCGCCTGCCGATCCTGACGGCCGACACCAACAGCGCCGTGCAGCAGGCCCCCGCGGCCACCGGCAACGTGCTGGCCAACGACAGCGACAAGGACGGCGACACCCTGACCGTCAGCGCCGTCACCGGCGGCACGGTGGGGACCCTGTTCCACGGGACCTACGGCGACCTGACGCTCAACGCCAACGGGACCTACAGCTACGCCGCGGGGGCCACCGCGGCCGAGCTCACCGCCCTGGCGGCGGCGCCGGCCGGCAGCCACCCCGTGGAGACGTTCACCTACACCGCCTCCGACGGCCACGGCGGCACGGCCACTTCGACGCTGAGCTTCAACCTGGACCGGCTGCCGACGACCGTCCCCGAGGGCGCCGAGCTCCTGATGCTGACCGGCGTCAGCCGCACCGCGGGAACCGCGGGCACGGGCGCCCTGCACGGCGACAGCGACAAGGACGGCGATCCGCTGACCATCACCGCCCTCAGCGGCGGGACGCTGGGATCGGCCGCGGCGGGGACCTACGGGACCCTGACCCTGAACGCCAACGGCTCGTACAGCTACACGGCCAACAATCTGGCCGCGATCCTCCTGGCCCCGATCGGCAGCCACCCGGTGGACGTGTTCACCTACACGATCAGCGACGGCCACGGCGGGACCGTGAACCAGACGCTGAGCTTCACCATCGACCGCCTGCCGATCATCGACGGCCTGCACGCCAACCAGACCACCGACGACAAGCACACGATCATGCCGTTCGCCACGGCGACGATCACCGAGCCGGACGCGCCGTCGCACTTCGACACCTTCAAGGTCGTGCTCGACGATGCGGCCAAGGGGACGTTCACCGCGGCCTCGCTGGCGGCGTCGGGCTTCACGGCCAACGGCTTCCATCCCGGCGAGTACGACTATTACGGCACCGCCGCCCAGGCGACGACGGCGCTGCATCAGCTGGTGTTCGCCCCGACCGAGAACCGCGTCGCGCCGGGTCTCAGCGAGACCACCACCTTCACCCTGACGGTGATCAACGCCATCGCCCCGCCGGTGGTCGACTCGACCACCACCGTGACGGCCCTGTCGATCAACGATGCGCCGACGTCGGGGCCGGTGACGGCCACCGTCGAGGAGAACCACCTGCAGCTGGGCAATGTGATCACCAGCGGCGTCACCGATCCGGACAAGGCCGACAGCGTGCACCTGAGCGGCATCGTCGCCGGCGCGGGCTCGCCCGCGGCGCTCGGGCCGTTCGGCGCCCTGCTGTTCGGGGCCCACGGCGTGCTCGCGATCGAACAGAGCGGGGCCTACATCTACCTCGCCTTCGACGACCACCTGGCGCCCGGGCATACCGAGAGCGACACGTTCACGTACCAGGCCACCGACAGCCACGGCGCCAGCAGCCAGGGCACGCTGACCTTCACCATCACCAGCGACGACGGCCATGGCGGCGGGATCGTATGCGGGCCGTCCTGGTACGGATCCACCGGCGGCGGCCACGATCTGGTCGGCAACGCGGGCCCGACCAGCTTCATCTACCAGAACGTCAACCAGAGCCCGGCCGCGACCCCGGACGTGATCGAGAACTTCAATCCCGGCGAGGGCGACGTGATCGACCTGCGAAACCTCGACGCCATCCCGACGACCTGGTCGCACGACCACTTCAGCCTGGTGGGCGCGTTCTCGAACCACGCCGGCCAGCTCGTGCTCCAGTCGCCGGACAACACCGGCTACTGGCACCTGATGGGCGACGTGAACGGCGACGGCGTGGCCGACTTCGTGGTCGCCTTCCACTTGGTGGGGGCGATGAACACCAGCCACATCCTGCTGTGAGGCCAGGGGGGAGGCGCGCCCCTCCCCCTTCGGCCACCTTTCAGCCCCAGCGGACGGGGATGTAGACGCCGTCGGGCGAGGGCAGGCGGGCGAAGCCCAGGCCCTCGAACAGGGCCAGGGACGGGCCGTTGTCGGCCGCCACCTCGGCGATCATGGCCAGGCCCAGCGCCTGGGCGCGCGCCTGGGCTTCGGCCAGGACCGCGCGCGCGAGGCCGCGGCGATGGCGCTCGGGGGCGACGGCGATGTCGACCACATGCAGGGCGCCGGGCGGCGCATCCTCGACGTAGCGGCCGACCGCCTCGCCGTCCCGCTCCAGGATCCAGAAGCCGGCGTCCGGGAAGCGCTGGCGGTAGGCCTGGGTCTGGGCGCGGTGCTGCAGGCCGACCAGCTGCTCGACCTGCGCCGGCGGCAGCCCCAGGGCGAGGAACGAGGGCGCGCGCGAGGCGGCGAAGATGCGGGCCAGGAAGGGCGTGTCACCGTCCTCCTGCGGCCTCAGGACCAGGGCGCCGTCCGCGCCTTCCACCACCCGCCGCTCCGTCATCGCCGCCCTCGCCATCACGACAGGATTGCCAAGTCGCCCGCAGGCGATAAAGCATCGCCCCGCAACTTCCGGGAGAGATCATGCCCTCAGAACTCCAGGACTTCGAGCCCCTCGTCGGCCGCACGTTCCACTTCGACACCGGCCACGAGCTCGCGCTGACGCGGATCGAGACGGGGCGACAGTCGCCGGGCTTCCGCCAGCCCTTCACCCTGGTGTTCAGCGGCCCGCCCGGACCCGGCTACATGCGCGAGGGGACGAGAACCTGCCGCCTGGACGACGGCGAGCCCTTCGCCCTCTACGTCGCCCCGGTCCAGACCCACGACCCCGCCCGCCAGGACTATCAGGCGGCTTTCAACTAGCCGGTCCGTCGGCCGGTGAACGCGGCCAGCGCCACCGGTCTGGAGCACCTCCCGCCAAAGTGGGAACCGGTTTGGCGATCAGGAGGCGCTCAAACTCAAAGAATCGAGCCTTCTTGTCCCGGTCAGGTCGGTTCGACCTGACCGGGGAAGGCTCTAGGCTTCCAGCGAAACCCAGCGCCTCGGCCAGCGCCAGCCCAGGGAGCGGACCTCGCCGGGCTTGAGCGCCAGGGCCTTGACCGACTTCGGCGACAGGACGCTGACGGCATGGACGGGCTCGAGGCCGCCGACCGGGCTGGAGGCGACCTGGCCGAGCGTCAGGGCGCTGTCGACCGCCCGCCACTCGGCCTTGGCCCGGTCCTCGTGCCCCACGGCGAAGAAGTGGCGCAGCGCCACGGGCTCGCCCGCCAGCTCCACCATCACGCCGATCAGCCATCCGTCCGCCATCGGTCGTGCATATCATGGCCCGCGGCGGACAGGAGGGGGCTGTGGGAATCAGGAACTATCTGATCGAGGGCGTCTCCGGCGCCGGCAAGACCACGGTGGCCGAGGAACTCCAGCGCCGCGGGCATCATGTCGTCCACGGCGACCGCGAACTGGCCTATCTCGGCGATCCGCAAACCGGCGAGCGCCTGGACGCCATGGCCGGCGACGACGTCGCGGACCCGATCCGGTGGCGCCACGAGCACCACGTCTGGGACGCGGACAAGGTCCGCTCGCTGGTCGCGGACCGAAGCCACGCCAAGACTTTCTTCTGCGGCGGTTCGAGGAACTTCGGCCGCTTCATCCACCTGTTCGACGCGGTCTTCGTCCTGGCCATCGACGCCGACACCCTGAACCGTCGCCTGGCCGCAAGGCCGGCGGACGAGTTCGGCGCCAGCCCCGAAGAACGGGCCCTGATCGCCCGCGTGCACGCGACGGAGGAGGACATCCCGCAGGCCGCGATCCGCATCGACGCCACGGCGCCGGTCAGCCGGGTGGTCGACGAGATCCTCGCCAGGTGCTGAGCGGCGGTCCGCCGCTCCAGAAAGCAAAAGGCCCCGCAGCACGAGCCGCGGGGCCAAATGGTGGAGCTAAGCGGAGTCGAACCGCTGACCTCTTGAATGCCATTCAAGCGCTCTACCAACTGAGCTATAGCCCCGGAAACCGGGTCCGCGTCGGCGATGGCCCCGTCGCGGAGGCGCGGAACCTAGTGCGAGGTTTCCCGGGGATCAAGCGGCTTTTGCAGCCTTTTTGACGCGCCCGGAAAAGCCCCGCTCTCGGCTCTAGCGGTCGTCCGTATCCCCCTCGTCCGGCAGGCCGTCGATCTCGTCTTCCGAGAAGTCGTCGTCCTCGTCCTCCAGGAACGGAACCTCGTCGTCGTCGGCGTCCTCGAGGTCGTCCTCGGCGAAGTCGACGCCGATGTCCTCCTCGCCGGCGGGGCCGGCGCCGGGCTCGGCGTCCTCGTCCTCGTCGGTGACCAGCGGCGGCTCGTCGGCGACTTCGTCCAGCTCGGGCGCCTCTTCGGGCTCGGCCTCGAAGCCGTCCTCGCTTTCGGCGACGACCGGGACCTTCTCTTCTTCGACCTCGTCCTCGGGCAGGGCGGTGCGGGCGCGCACGCGGCGATTGCGCAGCGCCTCCTCGGGATCGAAATCCGTGCCGCACTTCGGACAGTGCGCGGGACGGCGCGTCAGGTCATAGAACTTCGTCGAACAGTTCGGGCAAATCTGCTTCGCGCCCAGTTCGGGATTGGCCAAGGGTGACCTCTGATGTCTTGGGGAGCGGCTCCCTTGCCACGGAGGAAAGGCGCTGTCAAAAGGGAAACCCCTTGGTCCCGGCGCCCCTCGGCGAGGCTCTACGAATCCCCATGACTGATGCTGGAATGAGAGCCCGTCCCGGCGGGCCTTTGCGCGGCCGCGTGCGCGCGCCGGGCGACAAGTCGATCTCCCACCGCTCCCTGATCCTGGGCGCGCTCGCGTCGGGCGAGAGCCGGATCTCGGGCCTGCTGGAGGGCGACGACGTCATCGCCACCAGCCGGGCCATGCGCGCCTTCGGGGCCGAGGTCGAGCGCCTGGGCGAGGGCGCGTGGCGCGTGGTCGGCAAGGGCGGCTTCGCCGAGCCGGCGGACGTCATCGACTGCGGCAACGCCGGCACCGGGGTGCGCCTGATCATGGGCGCGGCGGCCGGCTTTCCCATGGCCGCCACCTTCACGGGCGACGCGTCCTTGCGCGGGCGGCCGATGATGCGGGTGCTGAGGCCTCTCGGCGAGATGGGCGCGACGTGGATCTGCCGCGAGGGCGGGCGCCTGCCGCTGACGCTGCGGGGCGGGGCGCTGAAGGCGATCGCCTACCGCCTGCCCGAGCCCTCGGCGCAGGTGAAGTCGGCGGTGCTGCTGGCCGGCCTGGGGGCGGCCGGCGAGACCGAGGTGATCGAGCCCGAGGCCACGCGCGACCACACCGAGCGCATGCTGCGCGCCTTCGGGGCCACGGTCGACGTCGAGGACCGCGACGACGGGCGCCACATCCGCCTCGTCGGCGGCCAGGCGCTGAGGGGCTGTTCGATCGAGGTGCCCGGTGATCCGTCCTCGGCCGCCTTCCCGCTGGTGGCGGCGATCGTGACCCCGGGCTCGGAGGTCACCGTCGAGGGCGTGCTCCTGAACCCGCTGCGCACGGGCCTCTTCGAGACCCTGCGCGAGATGGGCGCGGACCTCACTATAGATAATGTGCGCGAGGCCGGCGGCGAGCCGGTCGGCGACGTCACCGCCCGGGCCTCGGCCCTGAAGGGCGTGGTGGTGCCGCCCGGGCGGGCCCCGTCGATGATCGACGAGTACCCGATCCTCGCCGTCGCGGCGGCCTATGCCGAGGGCGCCACGGTGATGCGCGGCATCGGCGAGCTGCGCGTGAAGGAAAGCGACCGCATCGCCATGATGGCCCGGGGCCTGGCCGCCTGCGGCGTCGGCGTCGAGGAGGAGCCCGAGGGCCTGGTCGTCGCCGGCGTGGCGCGCGCCAACCACGGCGTGAAGGGCGGCGGCCTCGTCCACACCCACGGCGACCACCGCATCGCCATGAGCTGCCTGGTCCTGGGTCTCGGCGCCGAGGAGCCTGTCGCGGTCGACGAACCGGGCATGATCGCCACCAGCTTCCCCGGCTTCTCGGCCCTCATGACCGGCCTGGGGGCGGACATTGGCTGAGATACCTATCTCCCCGCTCTCCCTCGCGAAGGCGAGGGCCCAGGCTTTTTCCTTCAGTCCGACGCGCGACGAAAAAACGCCTGGGTCCTCG
>DASZQQ010000467.1:0-6515 GCA_035549595.1 Caulobacteraceae bacterium | reverse complement strand
CGACATGGGCGGCGGTTCGACCTCGGTGGCGGTGTTCGCCGGCGGGGCGCTGGTCCACGTGGACAGCCTGGCCGTCGGCGGCGGCCACGTCACCGCCGACATCGCGCGCGGCCTGTCGACGTCGGTGGTGGGGGCCGAGCGGATCAAGACCCTGCACGGCTCGGCCATCGCCTCGGCCAACGAGGACCGCGAGATGATCGAGGCGCCGCCGCGCGGCGACGATCCCGGCGCCGGCCCCGTGGTCGCGCCGCGCTCGCTGCTCAAGGGCATCATAGCCCCGCGCGTCGAGGAGACGCTGGAGCTGCTGCGCGAGCGGCTGAAGGCCTCCGGCGCGCCGATCGAGCCGGGCGCCGGCATCGTGCTGACGGGCGGGGCCAGCCAGCTCGCCGGCGTGCGCGAAGTCGCCGTGCGCGTGTTCGACCGCCCGGTCCGCCTTGGTCGCCCGCGCCGCGCGCCGCACCTTGCCGACGCCGCCTCCGGCCCGGCCTTCTGCTCGGCCGTGGGCGTCCTCCAGAGAGCCGCCTTCGGCCCCCGCGAGGCGGGTCCCAAGGTGATCCAGGGGGCCAGGGCCGCGACCCCGATCGACCCCAGGGCCAACGTCGTCGCCAAGGCCGCCGCCTGGCTGCGCGACAACCTCTGATCTGCCCGACGCTGCGGCCCCGGACGGGCTCAGTATCGAACCACAGAAACGCAGCGGCCGCCGCTTGGCGCCGGCCTCGCCGGCCGGTCCGGAAGGCCCGCGTCGGACCCCGCACACTCAAGACTTACGCCGCGTCGCTGTTAAGGTTTGAGGCCCGAAAGCGATTCGGCAACGAGCTTCGCCACGGCCAGATGGGGGTGCGTGTTAACAACGCCTGAATGAAAAGCCGTGCGCCATCCCGCCGCGGCTGAGCGCGCAACCCCAATTCCGCCAACAATTTAGGCTTCCTCGCGGTCGACGGCGGGCCGACTCAGCTTATGCAGTTAACTCTCGCTTAAGCATGGTGGGCGTTGAGTTAATCCACCGTCGAAGCAGCCAGCGTGCGGGTCGAAGGCTGTTATTCGAAGCACCGACGGAGGACGCGGGGTCCAGATGACATTCAAGGTTTTTGCGCCACAGACCAAGGAACTGAAGCCGAGGATCGTGGTGTTCGGAGTCGGCGGCGCCGGGGGGAACGCCGTCAACAACATGATCGAGGCGGGCCTCGAAGGCGTCGAGTTCGTCGTCGCCAACACCGACGCCCAGCAGCTGGCCTTCTCGAAGACCGAGAAGCGCATCCAGCTCGGCGTGCAGGTCACGCAGGGTCTCGGCGCGGGCGCCCATCCGGACGTGGGCATGACCGCGGCCGAGGAGTCGACCGGCGAGATCGGCGAGCACCTCGACGGCGCGCACATGGTCTTCATCACCGCCGGCATGGGCGGCGGCACCGGCACGGGCGCGGGCCCGATCATCGCCAAGTGCGCGCGCGAGCGCGGCATCCTGACCGTCGGCGTGGTGACCAAGCCGTTCCACTTCGAGGGCCGGCACCGCATGCGCCTGGCCGACGCCGGCATCGCCGAGCTGCAGCGCTACGTCGACACCCTGATCGTCATCCCCAACCAGAACCTGTTCCGCGTCGCCAACGAGCGCACCACCTTCGCCGAGGCTTTCGGCCTGGCCGACCAGGTCCTGCACTCCGGCGTGCGCTCGATCACCGACCTGATGGTGCTGCCCGGCCTGATCAACCTCGACTTCGCCGACGTCCGCACGGTCATGACCGAGATGGGCAAGGCGATGATGGGCACCGGCGAGGCGTCCGGCGAAGGCCGCGCCCTGATGGCGGCCGAGAACGCCATCCAGAACCCGCTGCTGGACGAAGTCACCCTGAAGGGCGCCAAGGCCGTGCTGGTGAACATCACCGGCGGCCTCGACATGACCCTGCTGGAAGTCGACGAGGCGGCCAACGCCATCTCGGCCCAGGTCGATCCCGACGCCAACATCATCTTCGGCGCCGCCTTCGATCCGTCGCTGCAGAACACCGTCCGCGTCTCGGTCGTCGCCACCGGCATGGACGGCGCCTCGATCGCCGCGATCCAGCCGCACTACCAGCGCACCGAAGCGCGCGCCGTCGCCGCGCAGCCGGCCCCTGCGCCGGTCGCCGCGCCAGAGCCGACGCCGTTCATCGAGCCGGTCGCCGCCTACGAGCCGGCGGCCGAGTACGAGCCCGAGCCGGTGGTCGAGGCCGAGCCCGAGCCCGTGATGTTCGAGCCCGCCCCGCAGCCGGCGCCGACTCCCGCCCCGCCGAAGGTGTTCGAGCCCCTGCGCGCCACGGCCTACACCGCCTCGGCCAGGGCCGAGCAGCAGCCCGACCTCGCGTTCGACGAGCCCGAAGCCTACCAGCCCGTGGCCGCCGCGCCGGCTCCTGCGGCCGAGCCGGTCCGCACGGTGGCCCGCATCGTCGATCCCTCCGTCGCCGACGACGAGGAGGACGAGGGCCCGCTGTTCCCGTCGCACCACTACGTCGACGAGCGGCGCTCGACCCGCGGCGGCTTCTTCAGCCTGTTCGGCGGCCGTCCGCGGCAGGAGGCGCCGGCGTCCTCGGGGCCGACGATGTCGGCCCGCAGCGGCGGCGGGGCCCAGCCGGCGCTGGACCTGCGCCAGGATCCGGAAGTCGAGCAGAACGAGGACCTCGAGATCCCCTCGTTCCTGCGCCGCCTCGCGAACTGATTTCAGTACCAGTACCCCGCGTAGAGTAGCCATCGCCCCGGCGGTTCCACCGCCGGGGCGAACGGTTTTTCCGAGCGCCTCCACTCAAAAAAGCGGAACCGGATCAGCCGCTTAGCTGGAAACATTGGGAAACAGGACTTGTGTTGTCCCATAGGCGGGCCGCGCCTAGATCGGGATCCGGGGGGGCACAGGCGATCGGATCAAGATCGCGCCCCTAGGAGTGGAGCAGGCCGGTTGTCCCCATTTTTCCAACACACCCTCGCCGGGTCTGTGTCCGTTTCCGGCGTGGGCGTCCACACCGGCCAACCCGTCACCGTCACCCTGCGTCCCGCCCCCGCCGATAGCGGCGTGACCTTCCGGCGCGTGGATGTGGAGGGCAAGGACCAGGACATTCCCGCCCGCACGCTGGCCGTCGTGCGCACCCAGCTCGGCACGGTGATCGCCAACGCCGACGGCGTCAGCGTCTCGACCGTCGAACACCTGATGGCCGCCCTGGGCGCGCTCGGGGTCGACAACGCCCGCGTCGACATCGACGGCCCCGAGGCGCCGATCATGGACGGCTCGGCGCAGGCGTTCGTCGAGGCCATCGACCGCGCCGGCCGCCGTCGCCAGGACGCGCCGCGCCGCTACCTGGAGATCCTGTCGCCGGTCGAGGTGACCGAGGGCGACAAGCGCGCGACCCTGTCGCCGGCCGACGGCTTCGAGGTGGCGTTCGAGATCGCCTTCGACAGCTCCGCCATCGGCCGTCAGCGCATCGACCTGGCGCTCGATGAGCGCACCTTCCGCGCGGAACTCGCCGACAGCCGCACCTTCGGCTTCCTGCACGAGGTCGAGGCCCTGCGCGCGGCCGGCCTGGCGCGCGGCGGCTCGCTGGAGAACGTGGTGGTCATCGAGGGCGACGAGGTCGCCAACCCCGAGGGCCTTCGCCGGCCCGACGAGTTCGTGCGCCACAAGGCCCTGGACGCCGTGGGCGACCTGGCCCTGCTCGGCGCGCCGATTCTCGGGCGCTACGAGGGCGTCTACGCCGGCCATGGGCTGAACAACGCCGTCTCCCGCGCCCTGCTGGCCAACCCGGCCGCCTGGCGCTTCAGCGCCTGGCGCGAGGCCCTGGCCGAGGCGGTCTGAGCCTCGCCGCCCCTGCGTCGTCGGGCGTCATCCGCGGGCGTTTGCGCGACCCTCCCGCTGGTGTAGAACCGCTCACCAGCGCTGGGGGCGCGCGCAAGTCTTGAGGTGATCGTTCGTGTTTGGCAGATCCTGGGCCCGCCCGGCCGCCCTAGTCCTGGTCGCGGTGGCGGTCGTCTCCGTGGCCGGCTGCGCGGGCAAGAAGCGGCGTCCGACCCTGGTCTACGAGGAGCGGCCGGTCGAGCTGCTCTACAACGTCGGCGCCGACCGCCTCGATCACCGCCAGTGGAACGACGCCGTCGACTATTTCCGCGAGGTCGAGCGCCAGCACCCCTATTCGGAGTGGTCGCGCCGGGCGATCCTGATGACCGCCTACGCCCACTACATGTCGAACAACTACGCCGAGGCGATCGCCGACTCCGATCGCTTCATCTCGCTCTACCCGGGCAACGTCAGCACGGTCTACGCCTACTACCTGAAGTCCATCTGCTACTTCGAGCAGATCGTCGACGTCGGGCGTGACCAGGCCTCGACCGAGGCGGCGCAGGCGGCCCTGCGCGAGGTCATCAAGCGCTACCCGCAGTCGGAATACGCCGCCGACGCGCGGCTGAAGATGGACATGGTCGCCGACCAGCTGGCCGGCAAGGAAATGACCATCGGCCGCTACTACCTGCGCAACGGCGACACCATCGCCGCCATCGGCCGCTTCCGCACCGTGGTCGACAAGTACCAGACCACCTCGCACACGCCCGAGGCCCTCTATCGCCTGGTCGAGGCCTACCTGACCGTGGGCCTGTCGGGCGAAGCGGTGAAGAACGGCGCCGTGCTCGGCTACAACTACCCGGGCGACGCCTGGTACCGCGACGCCTACGCGCTTTTGACCTCGCGCGGCCTGAAGCCGACCGTGGCCCCGAGCTCGACCCAGACCCTGCCGCGCCTGTTCCCCTCATTCGGCCACCGCCGCAAGCAGGACACCCTGCCGCCGCCGGCTTCCGCGCCGGGTTCGGCGGGCCTGACCGCGACGGCCTCGCCGACGACGCCCCTGGCCGAATCGCAGGCGCAGTCCGGCGCGCCGGCCGCCACGCCCGAGGCGCCGCCGCCCAAGCCCAAGAAGAGCAAGGGCCTGTTCAACGCGCTGGGCCTCTGAGGCGATAGAGCGCCTCCCGCCAAAGTGGGAACCGGTTTGGCGATCAGGAGGCGCTCAAACTCAAGGAATCGAGCCTTCTTGTCCCGGTCAGGTCGATTCGACCTGACCGGGGAAGGCTCTGGCGCGAACTCCGGGGCTTTGAGCCCGGCGCAGGATCGGTGATCCTGCGCCCGCGCCGACGACTCGCGCCGGCGATGTTCCTGCTGGGTGGCGTGCAGCCATGCTGATCGGCCTTGGCATCCGCGACGTGGTGCTGATCGAGGCCCTGGACCTCGCGTTCGGGCCGGGTCTCACCGCGCTCACCGGCGAGACGGGCGCCGGCAAGTCGATCATCCTCGACGCGCTGGGCCTCGCCATCGGCGCGCGCGCCGACGCCGGCCTCGTCAGGCGCGGCGCGTCCCAGGCGGTCGCCACCGCCATCTTCGCCCTGGCCCCCGACCACGCCGCCTTCGCCCTGCTGGACGAGAAGGGCCTGGACTACGAACCGGCCGAGGACCTGGTCCTGCGCCGCACGCTCAGCGCCGACGGCCGCTCGCGCGCCTTCGTCAACGACCAGGCGACCAGCGTCGGCGTGCTGCGCGAGCTGGGCGCCCTCCTGATCGAGGTGCACGGCCAGCACGAGACGGTGGGCCTGCTCGATGCGCGCACCCATCGTCCTCTGCTCGACGCCTTCGGCGGCTGCAGTCCGGAGCTCGCCGCATGCGGCGAGGCGTGGAGCGCCTGGCGCGCGGCGCGCGAGCGGGCCGAGGCGCTGAAGGCCGACGCCGACCGGGCCGAGGCCGAGACCGAGGAGCTGTCGCTTCGCCTGTCGGAACTCGACCGGCTCGACCCGAAGCTCGGCGAGGAGGCGGCCCTGGCCGAGGAGCGCGCCCTGCTAGGGGCGGCGGAAAAGGCCCTGGCCGAGATCAAGTCCGCGCGAGAGCACCTTGGCGGCGATGCGGTCACCAGCCGGCTGGCGCATGCGTTCCGCGCCCTGGAGCGCGCGCGCGAGCGCACGGTGCAGGCCGGCGCCAGCGCCGATGGGGCGGCGGCGCGGCTGATCACCGAGGCGGCCGCCGCCGTCGACCGGGCCCTGATCGAGGCCGAGGAGGCCGTGGGCGCCATCGACGCGGCCGGCGAGGCGTTCGCCTTCGAGCCGGACCAGCTGGAGAAGGCCGAGGAGAGGCTCTTCGCCCTGCGCGGCGCGGCGCGGAAGCTGGGCGTCGCCGTGGACGACCTGCCGGGCCTCAGGACCGAGTTCGCCGCGCGCCTGGCCGCCATCGAGCACGTCGGCGAGAGCCTGGCGGAAGCGGAAAAGGCCCTGGGCGCCGCAAGGGTCGCCTACCTCGCCGCCGCCGAGCGCCTGACCGCGGCCCGGCGCGCGGCCGGCGACCGCCTGGCCAAGGCGGTGATGGCCGAGCTCGGCCCGCTGAAGCTGGAGAAGGCGCGCTTCCGCGTCGCCATCGAGCCCCTTTCCGAGGAGCGCATGGGCCCCTCCGGCGCCGACCGGGTGGAGTTCGAGATCGCCACCGTGCCCGGGGCGCCATTCGGGGCCCTGGGCGCCATCGCCTCGGGCGGCGA
>DASZQQ010000466.1:0-10787 GCA_035549595.1 Caulobacteraceae bacterium | reverse complement strand
TGTTCCGCTTCGTCCAGGCCGGCGGCGAGATCTCCGGGCTCCTGGGCCGGCTCCCCTCGCGGGTCGGCTACCAGCCGACGCTGGCGAGCGAGGTGGCGGACCTGGAGGAACGCATCGCCTCGGTTCCGGGAGCGGCCGTTTCGGCCATCCAGGCCGTCTACGTTCCGGCCGACGATTTCAGCGATCCCGCGGTCACGGCGCTGTTCAACCACTTCGACGGATCGGTGGTGCTCTCGCGCGCCATGGCGGCCCAGGGCATGTACCCGGCCATCGACCCGCTGCGCTCCACCTCGGTGCTGCTCGACCCGCTGGTCGTGGGGACGGACCACTACCGCCTGGCCGAGGCGGTCCGCACGACCCTGGCCCGCTACCGCGACCTGCAGGACATCATCGCGCTCCTCGGCGTGGACGAACTGAGCGCGGCCGACCGCACGACCGTCGTGCGCGCCCGGCGGCTCGAGCGCTTCCTGACCCAGCCCTTCCGCGTCACCGAGGCGTTCACCGGCAAGCCCGGCCGGTCCGTGCCGCTGGCGAAGGCGCTGGGCGGCTGCCGCGAGATCCTGGACGGCGCGTGCGACACCTGGGCGGAGAGCTCGCTCTACATGGTCGGCGACCTGGACGAGGCGCGCGAGCGTGAGACGGCCGCGAAGGCGGGGGGCGCGCCCTCGTGAGACTGACGATCACCACACCTGGCGCGGTCGTCGTCGATCACGCCGACGTAGGGGCCGTCCGGGCCGAGGACGAGAGCGGCGCGTTCGGCGTCCTGCCGCACCATGCCGACCTGGTGACCGCCCTGGAGCCTTCCGTCGTCGCCTGGCGCCACGCCGACGGCCGCCAGGGGTTCTGCGCGGTGCGCGGCGGGCTGCTGGTGGTCAGCGACGGCCAGGCGGTCTCGGTCGCCACGCGCGAAGCCGTGGTGGGCGACGACCTCGGAGCGCTGGAGGCGCTGGTGACCGGACGACTGGAGGCCGACGCCGAGGCCGAGCGCCGGGCGCGCGCCCACGCCGAACAGCTGCGCATCCAGGCGATCCGCCAGATCATCGGCGTCATGCGTCCCGGCGGCGGTCCGTCGTGACGGGTCCCCTGGCGCAGCCGCCGCAGGACGGAGACCGGGGCTTCGCCGACCGGGTCGGACGGCGCGCGTCGCTGCGGGCGTTCTGGCTGGCGCACGGCGAGCGCTCGATCGCCCGCAACCTGGCCATGATCGGCGCCCTGGGCTGGCTCGTAGTCACGCCGACGATCGTCGGCGTCTTCCTCGGCCGCTGGCTCGACCGCCGTTGGAGCGGCGGCATCTTCTGGACCGGCGGCCTGATCGTCGCCGGCCTGACCCTCGGCTGCTGGCTGGCGTGGCGGCGCATTCGCGAGATCGAACGGGAGGACGACGCATGACCTGGATCGAAGGGGCGCGACTGGCCGCCTACGCCGCCGCCGGATTCGGCCTGGGCGGAGCGAGCTACGCGGCGCTGCGGCGCACCAGCGCGCTCTATGTCGGCGGCGGGGCATGGACGGCGCTGGCCTTGCACGTCCTGCGCCTGGCGACGGTCGGCGCGGCGCTTTTCCTGTGCGCCCGTCAGGGGGCGGGGCCGCTGCTGGCCGCCGCCGCCGGCCTGGCCCTCGTCCGGCCCCTGGCGGTCCCGGCGCTGGCGAGGCGCAGATGAAGGATTCCCCGCTCGCCACCCACGTCGTGTTCCACGTCGGGCCGGTTCCGATCACCGAGCCGGTGGTGACCACCTGGGCGCTGATGGTCGTGCTGGTCGGCGCCAGCGCGCTCGCCGCCCGGCGCATGAAGGCCGGCGGCGGCGGCCTCCTGGAGTGGTTCGTGGTCGCCGTCGAGGACCAGATCCGCGACACGCTGCGGACCGATCCGGCGCCCTACCTGCCGTTCCTGGCCAGCCTCTTCCTGTTCATCGCCGGCGCCAACCTCTTGTCCCTTGTCCCCGGACTGGAGCCGCCGACCGCCCACATCGAGACCGACGCGGCCCTGGCCGCGATCGTGTTCGTGGCGACGCATGTGTACGGCGTCCGGGCGCGCGGCCTCGGCGGCTATCTCGCCGAATTCGTCCGCCCCAGCTGGATCCTGCTGCCGCTCAATCTCCTCTCCGAGATCACCCGCACCTTCTCGCTGATGGTGCGCCTGTTCGGCAACATCATGAGCGGCGTGTTCATCATCGGCGTCGTGCTGTCGCTGGTCGGCCTGTTCGTGCCGATCCCGTTCATGGCGCTGGAGCTGCTCACGGGCCTGATCCAGGCCTACATCTTCACCGTCCTGGCCATGGTCTTCATCGGCGGGGCGGTCGAATCCCCATCCTCCAAGAAGGGCGCCGCCTCATGAACTACATTCCCCACGTCAGCATCCTCGCCGCCGCGTTCGCGGTCGGGCTGGGCGCGATCGGTCCGGCGCTCGCCGAGGGACGCGCCGTCGCCGCGGCGATGGACGCCATCGCGCGCCAGCCCGACGCTGCGGGCGTGATCTCGCGGACGCTGTTCGTCGGCCTGGCGATGATCGAGACGACGGCCATCTACGCGCTGGTCGTGGCGCTGCTGGTCCTGTTCGCCAACCCGTTCGTCCACTGACGACGATGCAGTTCGAGCCCTGGACCTTCGCGCTTCAGGCGATCAACTTCCTGGTCCTCGCCTGGCTGCTGCACCGGCTGTTCTATCGGCCGGTGCTGGCCGCGATCGCCGCGCGCAAGGCGGCCGCCGAGAAGGCGGCGCTGGACCTCGAAGCCCGCGCATCGCAGGCCGAGGCCCTGCGCGCGGATCTGGAGAAGCAGCGGGCCGACCTGGAGAGCAGCCGCGAGGCGACCCTGCACGCGGCCCGGGACGCCGCCGAGGCCGAGCGAAAGGCCTTGCTCGCGCAGGCCGCGGAGGAAGCCGCCAAGGTCCGCGCGCAGGCCAGCAAGGCGTTCGAGCACGAGCGCGAAGAGGCGGTCGCGGCGCTGGGGCGGGACGCGGCGCGGCTGGCGACGTCGATCACACGGCGCCTCCTGGAGGATCAGCCCCCCAAGTCCCTGCAGGCGGCGCGCATCGAGGCCGTGTGCGCCGACGTGGCGGCCCTGAGCGCCGAGCAGCGCGGACGCATCGCCGAACGGCTGAACGCCCTGGACCGCAAACCCAGGATCGTGACGGCCGCGGCCCTCGACCCCGGCCAGCAGGCCGCCCTGGCCGCCCGCCTCGCCGACCTGCTGGGGCCGACGCCGGCGCCGGAGTTCCAGGTCGACGACACCCTGATCGCCGGCGTCGAGATCCACTTTCCGTACACGATCCTGCGCCGGTCCCTGGCCTCGGACCTGGCGCGGATCGAAGCCGAGATCCTGAATGACCGGCACGCTCCGACAAAGCCTTGAGCGCTGGCTGGACGGCGCGCGCGACAGAGCCGCCGCCGCGCCCCTCGGCGCCCACGCCGAACAGGTCGGCCTCGTCGACGAGACGGGCGACGGCATCGCCTTCGTGCGCGGACTGCCCGACCTGCCGCTAGGCGGATTGATGGCCTTCGAGGGCGGCGCCCTGGGCTTCGCCCAGGCCCTGGGCGAGGACCGCATCGGCTGCGTGATGCTGGACCAGACGTCCGTCGAGGCGGGCGAGACCGCGCGGGACGCCGGCGCCGTGGTGACAACCCCCGTCGGCGAAGGCCTGCTGGGCCGGGTGGTCGATCCCCTGGGCCGGCCTCTCGACGGCCTGGGGCCGGTCGACGCCGTCCGCCACGATCCCGTCGAGCGCGCCGCGCCGGGCATCATCGAGCGCGACCTCGTGACCGAGCCGCTGCAGACCGGGATCAAGATCATCGACGCCCTGCTCGCGCTCGGCCGGGGCCAGAGGGAGCTGATCATCGGCGACCGCGAGACGGGCAAGACGGCGTTGGCCGTCGACACCATCATCAACCAGCGCCGCTCGGACGTGATCTCGGTCTACGTCGCGGTCGGCCAGAAATCGTCCTCCGTCAGGCAGGTCATCGACACGGTGCGGGCCCGGGGCGATGCGAGCCGCTGCATCTTCGTCGTCGCCGGGGCGGCCTCCGCTCCGGGACTGCAGTGGCTGGCGCCCTACGCCGGCTTCGCCATGGCCGAATACTTCCGCGACCGCGGCGGCCACGCGCTGGTGGTGATCGACGACCTGAGCAAGCACGCCGCCACGCACCGCGAGATTTCGCTGCTGATGCGCGAGCCGTCCGGGCGGGAGGCGTATCCGGGCGACGTCTTCCATATCCACGCCAGGCTGCTGGAGCGCGCGGCGAAGCTGTCCCCGGCGCTGGGCGGCGGCTCGCTGACCGCCTTGCCGATCGCCCAGACCGAGGGCGGCAACCTCAGCGCCTATATCCCGACCAACCTGATCTCGATCACCGACGGCCAGATCGTGCTCAGCCCCAAGCTGTTCTACGAGGGCCAGAAGCCGGCCGTCGACATCGGCCTGAGCGTCAGCCGGGTGGGCGGCAAGACCCAGGCCCCGGTGCTGAAGTCCCTGACCGAAAGCCTGCGCCTGGACTACGCCCAGTTCCTCGAGCTGGAGCTCTTCACGCGCTTCTCGACCACCCTCGACGCCCGGACCCAGGCGCAGATCGACCACGGGCGCCGGATCCGGGCCGTGCTCACCCAGGCGCAGTACGCGCCGCTGTCGCTGGCGCAGGAGGCGGCCGAGCTGCTGGCCCTGCACGAAGGACTGCTCGACCGCCTGCCCCTCGACCGGATCGACGGCTTCAAGCAAGCCCTGGCGGTCTGGCTGGGCGAGCGCTGCCCGCAGGCGGCCGAGCGTGTCGAGCGCGACCGCAGCCTGTCCGAGACCGACCGCCGCGACATGGCGCAGGCGATCGGCGCCCTGGTGGAGCGCCTCGGTCCGGTGCGCCCGTCATGACCGCCCTGGCCGAGACGCAGGCGCGGATCGCGAGCGTGAGCAAGCTCCGGACCGTCGTCGCCGCGATGCGGGGCATGGCCGCGACCCATGCGCAGCAGGCTCGCGGCGCCCTGGCCGGCTTCCGCGCCTACGCCGACGTGGTCGAGGCCGGACTGGCGCGGGCGATCCGGCTCCTGGGCGCCGCGCCGGCCGCGCCGGTCGGCGGACGGGTGGCCAGGGTCGTGTTCGGCGCCGAGCACGGCTTTGCCGGCGCCTACCCGGATCGGCTGCTCGACGCCGTGCCCCAGGGATCGGACGACAGCCTGTTCCTGCTCGGCGCCCGCACACAGGCGCATGCCGTCCAGCGGGGCTGGCGCGCGCGCTGGACGGCGCCCATGGCCAGCCAGGCCGCCGGCGTCGAAGCGACGGCGCGGCGGGCGGCCGACGCGCTCTACGCCGAGTTCGCCGCCGGCCGCCTGGCCGGCGCCGAACTCGTCTTCGCCCGAACGTCCGGGGCCGGTTTCGAGGTGGAGCGCCGCACGATCCTGCCGATCTCCGCGGACGTCGCGCGCAAGGCGCCCGAGGGACCCCCGCCGCTCGTGAACCTGGAGCCGCGACGGCTGGTCGAGCGGCTGATCGGCGAGCACGTCTTCGCCCAGCTCGCGCTCGCCGCTTTGGAGAGCTTCGCCAGCGAGAACGCCGCCCGCCTGGCGACGATGGAATCGGCGCGCGTCAACATCGACGACAAGCTGGACGTCCTGACCACGCAGGAGAGCCAGCAGCGCCAGGAGGAGATCACCGCGGAGGTCCAGGACGTGGTCGCCGGCGCCCTGGCGTCGCAGGGCGCGCGCGAGGGGCGGCGATGAAGCTTGTCGTGTTCGAGGCCGAGCCGCGCGAGCGCGCGGTCTTCCAGTCGCTGCAGGGCGAGGGCTGCGAGGTCGCGTTCGCCGAGACGCCGCTGACCCGGGAAAGCGCCGCCGGCTTCGCCGACGCCGACCTCGTGTCGACCTTCATCTATTCCCAGGTCTCCCGCGAGGCGATCTCCCGGCTGCCGCGGCTTCGCCTGGTGGCCACCCGATCGACCGGCTTCGACCACATCGACCTCGAAGCGTGCCGCGCGCGCGGGGTCGCGGTGGCCAATGTGCCCACCTACGGCGAGAACACCGTCGCCGAACATGTCTTCGCCCTGCTTCTGACCATCAGCCATCGCCTGCCGGAGGCGATCGCGCGCGCCCGGAGCGGCCGCTTCTCCCCCGAGGGGCTCGACGGGTTCGACCTCTGCGGGCGGACCCTGGGCGTCGTCGGGGTCGGTTCGATCGGCCGCTGCGTCATCCGGATCGCCAGGGGCTTCGGCATGGAGGTGCTGGGCTGGGACGGGCGGCCGGATCCGGCTTGCGCCGCGGACCTGGGCTTCCGCTACGCCGACCTGTCCACGCTGCTGGGCGCCAGCGACGTGATCAGCCTGCACCTTCCGGCGCTGCCCGGCGGACGCCCGATCCTCGATCAGGCGGCCTTCGACGCGATGAAGACCGGTGTCGTGCTGATCAACACCGCCCGCGGCAGCCTCGTCGACGGCGCAGCCCTGGTCCGCGCCCTGCGCTCCGGCAAGGTCGCCCACGCCGGCCTCGACGTGCTGGCCGAGGAGCCGTCGATCCGCGAGGAGGCCGAACTCGTCGCGTCGGGGCGGCCGCAGGCCGGCCTGATGGCGGTGCTCGCCGACCATGTGCTGCTGAATTCGCCGCAGGTGGTCGTCACGCCGCACAGCGCCTTCAACACGCGCGAGGCGGTCGACCGCATCGCCCAGACCACCTTGGCCAACATCCGCGGCTTCCTGGCAGGCCGCGCCAGCAACCTCGTGAACCCAGGAGCACCCAGACCATGACCATGCAGCAGATCGGCCGGGAAGTGGCGATGATGCTGGACCAGGTGGACCAGCGCATCGCCGAGGCCGAGGCGAAACTCGCCAAGGGCGCGGACCGTCAGAAAGTCGAGGCCGCCGGCGAACTGGCGTTCCTGAAGCGCCAGCAGGCGTCGCTGAAGCACCGGCTCGACGAGATCCGCGCGCACCCCGATAGCCCCCAGACCCTGTTTCAGTGGCTGAGGGAGGAGGTGCTGAACCTGACCATGCGGCTCGACGGCTGGGTCGCCGGCGGCTGACGCCCGCCTACTCCGCCCCGGCCTTGACCGCGAACTTCCAGGCCGCTTCGCCGAGCAGGGGCACGCGCGCCTCCATGGCCGCGGCCTGGGGGCTGTTGGCCGTGCCGTCGCGGGCGCGGCCGACGATGCCCTGGATGATCCCGGCCAGGCGGAAGATGTTGTAGGCGAAGTACCAGTTGAGGTCCGGCAGGCCGCTGCGGTTCGTCAGCCGGCAGTACTCGTCGACGTACTCCTCCATCGTCGGGATGCCCCAAGCCTTGAGGTCGGGCAGGTGCGAGATGGAGCCGTTGACCCACTGCATGAGCAGGTTGGTGAAGTCGGCCAGCGGGTTGCCCAGGGTCGAGAGCTCCCAGTCGAGCACGGCGATCACGCGCGCCTCGGTGGGGTGCATGACCATGTTGTCGAGCCGGTAGTCGGCGTGGACGATCGAGGTCTGGTCGTCCTCGGGCACGGTCTTGGGCAGCCACTCGATCAGGCGCTCGACGGTCTCGATGCGCTGCGTCTCCGAAGCCTTGTACTGCTTGGTCCAGCGGTCGATCTGGCGGGCCATGTAGTTGCCCTGGCGGCCGAAGTCGCCAAGGCCGATGGCCTGGTAGTCGGTGTTGTGCAGGTCGGCGAGCGTCTTCAGCGCCGCCATGTGGATCGCGTGGCGCTCGGGCGGCTGATACTGCGGCAGGGTCTGGTCCCAGAGGATGCGGCCCTCGACCATATCCATCACATAGAACATGGTGCCGATGACGCCCTCGTCGGTGCACAGGCCATAGGTCCTGGGGACGGGGAAGCCGGTCGGGCCGAGCGCGCTGATCACCCGGTATTCGCGGTCGACGGCATGCGCCGAGGGCAGCAGCTTGCCCGGCGGCTTGCGCCGCATGACGTACTTCTTCGCCGGCGTGCTCAGCTGGTACGTCGGGTTGGACTGGCCGCCCTTGAACTGGCGCACCTCCAGCGGCCCGGCATAGCCCGGGACGTTGGCCTTCATCCAGGCGTCGAGGCGGCTCTCGTCGAACCTGTGCGACTCGGCCACGGGCTTGGTGCCGGAATTGAGCTGTTCGCGCTCCTGTTCGGCGGCGTCCGGTGCTTCGGCGGCCATGGCGTCTCCCTCGTCTCTTACGCTTGTTTGAATTCCACTTTAGCGGCGCGAAAAGCCCCGGCAAAGCCGCTGCGTCAAGCTGCGATCGCTGCGGTCGCCGCCTCAGGCCCTGGCGAGCGCGCGCCAGCCGATGTCGGTGCGATGGAAGCTGTGCGGGAAGTCGATCCGGGCGATCGCCGCGTAGGCGCGGGTCCTGGCCTCCGCCAGGGTCGGGGCCTTGGCGCAGACGTTCAGCACCCGCCCGCCCGCGGCCACCAGCGCCCCGTCCTCGCGCCGCGCGGTGCCGGCGTGGAAGACGACGACGTCGGGGCCGAAGTCCGCCTCGGCGCCCGAGATCACCGTCCCGGTCTTCGGCGTCCCGGGATAGCCCTCGGCCGCGACGGCGACGCAGATCGCCGTCTCGTCGCTCCAGACCGGCGGCGGCAGCTGGGCCAGGCCGCCCTTGGCGCAGGCGACGAGGTAGGGCACGAGGTCGCTCTCGAGCCGCAGCATCAGCACCTGGCACTCCGGATCGCCGAAGCGGGCGTTGAACTCGACCAGCTTCGGGCCGTCCTTCGTCACCATCGTCTCGCAATAGATGACGCCGCGGTACGGCGCCCCCTCGGCGGCGATGCCGGCGAAGGCGGGGCGGGCCAGGCGCTCGTAGGTCTGGCGCATCACCTCGTCGGTCAGCACCGGCGCGGGGGCGTAGACGCCCATGCCGCCGGTGTTGGGGCCTTTTTCGCCGTCGTAGGCGCGCTTGTGGTCCTGGCCGCCACCGAAGAGGATGCTGTCGCGCCCGTCGCACAGGGCGAACACCGAGGCGATCTCGCCCTCCAGGTACTCCTCGAGCACCACCCGCGCGCCGGCGGCACCGAAGCGGCCGCCCAGGGCGTCGTCGATCGCCGCCTCGGCGGTGGGGCGGTCCGCCGCGATGACAACGCCCTTGCCGGCGGCCAGGCCGTCGGCCTTGACCACATAGGGCGGCTCGAAGCGGTCCAGCGCCGCCTTGGCGAGCGTCGCATCCTCGAACACCGCGTAGCGCGAGGTCGGCAGGCCGTGGCGGTCGCAGAACGCCTTGGTGAAGGCCTTGGACGACTCCAGCCGCCCGGCCGCCGCGGTCGGGCCGAAGCAGGCGATCCCGGCCTCGGCCATGGCGTCTGCCACGCCCGCCTCGATGGCGGCCTCGGGGCCGATCACCACCAGGTCGGCCGCGACCTCGCGCGCCAGGGCGACGAGGCCGCCGGCGTCGGTCACGGGCACGGCGCGCAGCTCGCCGAGCGCGGCCATGCCCGGGTTGCCCGGGGCGCAGACGAGCCGCCGCGTCAGCGGCGAGCGGGCGATCTTCCAGGCCAGGGCGTGCTCGCGCCCGCCCGATCCGACGACGAGGATGTTCATGGGCCCCGGCTTTCGCCCGGCCGCCTCACACGGTCAAGGCGGACGGCGGCGGCGGGGGCGGCGGGGCGGCTGCCTCCAGCATCGGCACATAGGCGGTGAACATCGCCCCCGCCCCTTCCTGGCTCTCGACCACCAGCCCGCCGCGGTGGCGGTTGACGATGTGCTTGACGATGGCGAGGCCCAGGCCCGTGCCCTGCCGCTCGCCGCTCTTCTGGCCCTCGACGCGGTAGAACCGCTCGGTCAGGCGCGGCAGGTGCTCGCGGGCAATGCCGGGACCGGCGTCGCGCACCGAGAGGGCGACGTAGCGCAGGCCGGCGGCGTGGTCCGGCGTCAGCAGCGACATCTGGGCCGCGGCGGGGTTGCGCAGGGCCGCGGCTTCGGCGGCGGACACGCCGGCGCGGATCTCCAGGCCGACGGTCGAGCCGGCCGGCGAATACTTCAGGGCGTTCTCGGTCAGGTTCTGGATCACCTGCAGCAGCTGGTCGCGGTCGCCGACGACCAGGGCCTCGCCACGCGCCGGCACGGTGGGCTGGATGGTCACGCCGCGCTCGTCGGCCAGCGGGGCCAGGGCGTCGATCACGTCCACCGAGGCCAGGGCCAGGTCGACCTTGCCCGAGGGCGGCACGTGCTCGTTGAGCTCGATGCGGCTCAGCGACATGAGGTCCTCGATCAGGCGGCGCATGCGCTCGGCCTGGACCTGCATGATGCCCAGGAACCGGTCGCGCGCCGCGGCGTCCTCGCGGGCGTGGCCGCGCAGGGTCTCGATGAAGCCTGTGAGCGAGGCCAGGGGCGTGCGCAGCTCGTGGCTGGCGTTGGCCAGGAAGTCGGCGCGCGTGCGTTCGGCCCGGCGCGCGTCGGTCTCGTCGCGCAGCATCAGCACCGCCAGGCGCGGTCCGGCCTCGGAATCGCGCGCCAGAGGGCGGGTGACCGCCATCCACACCCGGTCCTGCGCCCCGCCGGAGGCATAGGGCGCCGTCCCCGGCGCCTGGCCGAACAGCGCCTCGTCCACGGCCTCGAGCACCTCCGGCGCGCGCACGGCCGTGGCCAGGGGCCCGGCGCTGCGGGCGATTCGGAACAGCTCCCGGGCGGCCGGGTTGGCGTAGACGAATCGGCGGTCGGTGAGGTCGTCCGGCTCCTGGCCGACGATCAGCATCACCGGCTCGGGCAGGGCGTCGAGCACGGCGGGGAACGGTAGCGGCGCGGCCGGCGCTTCGCCGGGGGCCTGACCCCCGGCCGCGATCGCGGGCTCGTCCCCGCGCGACAGGGCGAGGGCCGCAGCGGCGACCGCCGAGACCGCCGCCACCGCGGCGCCCGCGACGGGATCGGCCCTGGCCAG
>DASZQQ010000465.1:0-8706 GCA_035549595.1 Caulobacteraceae bacterium | reverse complement strand
CCTCGAGGACATGTTCGGGGTGTGATCTCCCTCCCCTTCATGGGGAGGGACAGGCCGCGAAGCGGCCAGGGTGGGGGAGTCGGGTGAAAGGCAGGGCGCCAACCGCGTGGCGTCCTGCCGGCTGCTCGCTTCCCCACCCTGTCGATGCTGCGCATCGACTTTCCCTCCCCATGAAGGGGAGGGAGGAAGTCAGGCCAGCTTGAACACCAGGCAGGTGTTGAGGCCGCCGAAGGCGAAGGCGTTCAGCAGCAGGGCGTTGGCCTCGATCGGCCGGGCGCGCTCCAGCACGAGGTCGAGGTCGCAGTCCGGGTCCGGGCCCAGGTAGTTGAGGATCGGCGGGGCCAGCTTCGCGGCCAGCGCCTTCAGGCCGATCACCCCCTGCAGCGCCGTGGAGGCGCCGATGAGGTGGCCGTGGCCGCTCTTGGTGGCGATCACCGGATGGTCCTTGGCGCGGTCGCCGAAGGCGGCGTGGATGGCCTGGGTCTCGTTCTTGTCGTTCAGCGGCGTGCCGGTGCCGTGGGTCGAGATCAGCACCTGGCCGCCGCCCTCCAGAAGGCCGGCCTGGCCGAGCGCCGGGCGCATCGCCGCCAGGGCGCCGTCCAGCGAAGGCTGGGTCCAATGGAAGGCGTCCGACGACATGCCGACGCCGGCCAGCTCGGCCAGGATCGTCGCCCCGCGCGCCAGCGCGTGGTCCTCGGTCTCGAGGATCATGGCCGCGGCGCCTTCGCCGATGGCCATGCCGTCGCGCCCGGCCGAGAACGGCCGGCAGGTGCTGGGGCTCATCGCCTGCAGGCCTTCCCAGGCGCGCAGGCAGCCGGGCGTATTGATCGCCTCGCTGCCGCCGACGATGGCGACGTCGGCCAGGCCCGAGCGGATCAGGGACGCGCCCTGGGCGATGGCGTGGCCGGACGAGGCGCAGGCGCTGGAGACGCCGAACACCGGTCCCTTGACCCCGAACTCGATGGCGATGGCGCTGACCGGGGCCGAGACCATCACCTTGGGCACCGTCAGCGGATGCAGCCGCGCGGCCTTCTGGCCG
The DNA here is from genome assembly GCA_035549595.1 of Caulobacteraceae bacterium. GTDB lineage: Bacteria > Pseudomonadota > Alphaproteobacteria > Caulobacterales > Caulobacteraceae > Acaudatibacter. Next base: position 7,667 of record DASZQQ010000465.1, on the reverse strand, counting down.
TAGAAGCGCTCGAAGCCGGCCTCCAGGGTGTGCAGGCCGGCGAAGCCCTGGCCGAACACCGCCGCCATGCGCTCGCCTGCGACCGGCGCGGCGATCAGGCCCGCCTGGGCCATGGCCTCCTGCGCCGCCTTCAGGGCGTAGAGGGCGAAGTCGTCGAGCGAGTTGCCCACCCGGCGGCCGAGCGCGGCTTCGAGCGCCGCGTTGGCGCCGTCCGGGACCATGGCGGTGGGGGTGACATGCCCCTCGGGGCCGTTCGGACCCGGGTCGAACAGGCGGGCGGCGATGCCGCCGATACCGTCGCGGGCCGAGGCCCAGTTCGCCTCGACGTCCAGGCCCAGGGCCGAGACCGCGCCCAGGCCCGTGACGACGACGCGACCGCTGCTGACGCTCACGCCCTCTGCGCCTCGATCACGGACTTCAGCTTGTCGACGAACTCGCCGAAATTGACCGTGTCCTTGAACGCGTCCTCGGCGATCTCGGCGCCGTACTTCTCCTCGATGGCGAACACCACGCTGACGACGTCCACCGAGTCGAGGCCGACGTCCTCGAGCGTCGCCTCGCGCACCAGCTTCGCGCGGTCGATGAGGGCCTCCTCGGCCACAAGGTCCAGCAGTTCGTTCTCCAAGTCCGCCATGCGCCGCGAGTCCCCAAGCCTGAGCGCCTAGGGATAGCAAGCCCGGCGCGCCGCGTAGAGGGGGAACTGGCTCGTTTTGCGTGATTTGCCGGCGGCGACGTCGCCGCGCCTCGACTTTCCGCCCGCGGAACAATGACCGACGCGACAGAGGCGGGAGTCAACCGGATGCCGTGAGTGAAATGACACAATCTTGGCGAGAGTTCGTGTATAAGAAAATGTCACAGAAGTGTTTTGGAATATTCACTAGACCAAAGCACTTGCGGCTTGCATCTGAGGTCGCGTGCGGGGCGGAGGGCGCGTATCCAGCGGCGCCTTGAGCTGATCCCGTAGGTAACGACCGGCGGAGAACACTGCCGGCGTGATGGGGATTCAATCGATGACTTACCAAAACCGGCGTTCGCGCCGGGTCGTCCGCGTGCGACTGGCCATCCTGTCGGCCGTGAGCGTCGCGGCTCTGGCCGCAGCCACCAGCGCCTCCGCCGCCGACGCGGCCGCGGCCGCCGGAACCGGCGACGTGATCAGCGGCGCCGACTACGGCGTGCGCGTCGACGAACTCGTCGTCACGGCCCAGTCGCTCGCGGTGACCGAGGCGCCCGTAAAGGCGCCGCTGCAGTCGACCGAGCCCACCTCGATCATCGACCACAACGCCATCGACCAGATGGTCGCCCAGACCGGCGACTACACCAGCGTGCTGCAGCTGGCTCCCAGCATGGCCGGCCTGTCGTTCAACGGCCCGGGCCTCTACGAAGCCAAGACCACGCTGCGCGGCTTCTCCGACGGCCAGTACAACGTCACCTACGACGGCATTCCGTTCGCCGACACCAACGACCCGACGCACCACTCGACGTCCTTCTTCCCGTCGTCGAACATCGGCGCGGTCTCGGTCGAGCGCGGTCCCGGCGCGGCCGGCCAGCTCGGCCAGGCCAACTTCGGCGGTTCGGTGAACATCTTCTCGCCCGAGGTGGGCGACGAGTTCGGCGCCTCCGAGCAGGTGACCTACGGCTCGTGGAACACCTTCCAGTCGCTCTCGCTGCTCAACACCGGCAAGATCGCGAAGCTGAATGACAGCCGCTTCCTGCTCGCCGTATCGGGCCTGCGCACGGACGGCTACCTGACCAACAGCGGCGCCTACGGCCTGAACGTGATGATGCGGGGCGTCGTGCCCCTGTCGGCGAACTGGAAGGCGACGGTGTTCGCCAGCCTGAACCACACGCACGTCTACCAGGACGACAACAACGGCGCGACGCTGGCCCAGGTGGCCCTCTACGGCAAGCGCTTCGCCCTGACCGACATCCCGAACACCAACACCTATTACCTGATCAACCAGGTCAACAAGCACACCGACTTCGAGTACGTCCGCCTCGACGGCGACGTCGGCGAAGGGATGCACGTCGAGAACACCACCTACACCTACTACTACGACAACCAGACGCTCTCGCCGAAGGACGTCACCTGCTATCCGAACTGCGCGGCGGGCGACGTCACCCACCCCACGACCTCGACCACGGCCCCTGGCCACATCCCCGGCTACACCAAGCTCAACCACTACCGCGTCATCGGCGACATCCTGCGCATCAACCAGGAGATTCCGATCGGCATGATCAAGGCGGGCGTCTGGGTCGAGCACGCCGGCACGCACCGCTTCCGCTACGATTGGGACCTGACGGCCGACATCAACCCGACCGTGCCGGACTTCGGCGAGAAGGCGGTCAAGGACGCCAGCGGGACCACCATCTCGACGGCGCCGGCGAACATCAACTTCGACCAGCATTCGAGCATCAAGCAGATCCAGCCTTTCGTCGACCTGGAGCTGCACCCGGTCTCGCAGCTGACGGTGACGCCCGGCTTCAAGTGGCTGTCGTTCACCCGCGACGTCTCGGGCCCCTACAACCAGAAGACCCGCAACGCCAACGCCTACAGCGCTACCTGGGAAAAGCCGCTCTACTTCCTGACGGCGAACTGGCGCCTGCGCGACGACTGGTCGGTCTACGGCCAGTTCGCCACCGGCTTCCTGGCCCCGCCGCTCAGCACGCTTCAGGTCAACAACCCGAACACGGCGGACGTGAAGCCGCAGCAGACGCGCAACTACCAGGTCGGCACGGTCTACCAGGGCGGCCGGCTGACGGTGGACGCCGACCTCTACTGGATCGACTTCGACAACCTGATCCAGTCGTTCGTCTGCAAGCCCGGCATGACCGGCTGCACGGTGAACGACACGGTCTACTTCAACGGCGGCGGCGCTACCTACAAGGGCGTCGAGGGCGCGGCCAGCCTGTCGCTCACGCCCGAGCTGTTCGTGTTCGCCAACGGCTCGATCAACATCGCCGAGAGCAAGACGCCGCCGCACAGGCAGATCTCCGGCGCGCCGCGCGGCACGGCCGCCTTCGGCGTCATCTTCCGCCATGGCGGCTGGAAGGTCTCGCTGTCGGACAAGTACGTCGCCGAACAGTGGGCCAACGACTACGACACCACCGACGCCAACACGGCGCGGGCCCAGGCGCTGTACGACGCCTTCCGCATCGACGGCTACAATTCGACGGACCTGTCGGTGACCTACACCATCGGCCGCGTGCGGCTGCAGGGCGCGGTCTACAACCTGTTCGACAGCCAGCAGGCGGTGAAGATCAGCACGGCCGGCGCGGCGACCTACGACACGGGCACGGGCGCGATCACGAAGAACGCCTTCGACCAGTACTACTACCAGCCCGGCCGGAACTTCCAGCTGTCGGCCAAGGTCAGCTTCTGAGGGAGTGACGGCAATGTTGCGGATCGGCGCCGGCGCGGCCCTCGTCCTCGTTCTCGCCTCGGCGGCGGCCCCGGCCGCCGCGGCGGGCCACGCGCTGAAGTTCCTGACGCCGGCGGACGTCCGGCCGGAGGCGCTCCTGCCGCCGCCGCCGGCCGACGGGTCGCCGCGCGCCCTGGCCGAGCTGGCCGAGGTGCGCGCCCTCTCCGCCGGCGCTGGGCCCGAGCGCCGCGCCCAGGCCCAGTGGGACGACGCGAACGAGGACGGCACGATCTTCCGGAGCGCCATCGCCCCGGGCTTCGACCTCAAGGCCCTGCCGGCGACGGCGAGGCTCCTGGCCGAGGTGCGCGAAGAGGAGGCCGTGGCCGGCGGCCTCGCCAAGACCTACTTCAAGCGCAACCGGCCCTGGGTCCTGGACCCGAAGCTGAAGACCTGTTCGCGCGAGGACGCGCCGCAGAGCTCCTATCCCAGCGGCCACACGACCATGGCCTTCTCCATGGCCGTCGTCCTCGCCGCGGCCATGCCCGAGGCGTCGCAGCAACTGATGACCCGCGCCCGCGACTACGCCGAAAGCCGGGTCATCTGCGCCGCCCACTTCCGCTCCGACACCACCGCCGGCGAGGCGCTCGGCACGGCCGTGGCGACGATGCTGCTGCGCAACGAGGAGTTCCGCGAAGACCTGGCCGCCGCCCACGCCGAACTCGTCGCCGCCCACCTGACGGCGGAACCGTAACCTCCCTCCCCTTCATGGGGAGGGAAAGCTCGCGAAGCGAGCAGGGTGGGGAAGTCTGCGGCGGGCAGGGCGCCAACCGGCTAGCGAGGAAGCGCGTCTCACTTCCCCACCCTGGCCGCTTCGCGGCCTGTCCCTCCCCACGCGGGGGAGGGAGAACGATCAGTGCGTGGAGTAGGTGCGCAGCACGTCCTCGATGATGCGCTCCAGCTGCTTCAGCGTGTTGCAGCTTTTGGCCACGTGGCAGAAGCGCTGGTAGGCGTCCATGCGCGAGTCGCCCTGGCCCCAGTAGGTCTCGGGCTCGGGGTTCAGCCAGATCACCGCCCGCGAGCGCTCGGCGATCTGCTTCATCAGGTCGAGACGCGGGTTGACGTAGTTCGAGCGCCCGTCGCCGAGGATGATCACCGTCGTGTGCCGGTCGAGATCGTCCAGGTGGTGGTCGCAGAAGTCGGCCAGGGCGCGGCCGTAGTCGGTGGGGCGAAAGCCGATCCGCTTCAGGATCTGGGCGATCGCCTGCTCCAGGGTCTCGTCGTCCAGAAGGTCGTTCACCGACACCATGCGGTCGGAGAAGGCGAACGCCTCCAGCTTATCGACCACCTCGTTCAGGCTGTAGAGGAACAGCAGCAGGAACTGCGCCGCCGCCGCCACCGATCGTGACACGTCGCAGATGGCGATGATCTTCGGCTTCTCGACCGTCTCGGTCTTCCAGACGATGTCGAACGGCACGCCGCCGTAGCCCATCGACTTGCGGATGGTGCGGCGGACGTCGAGCTTGCCCCTTTTCGCCCGGTGGCGCTTGCGGCTGTACTTGGTGGCCAGGCGCTTGGCCATGCGCCGCACCAGGGCCTCCATCGAGCGCATCTCCTCGGGCTCGATCGAGGTCAGCTTCTGGTCGACCAGGATGCGCTCGCGCAGGCGCCGCGCGGTCTCGGAGGCGTAGAGCTTGGACTGCCGGTCGACGAAGCGCTGGGCCTCGACGAACAGGGCTTCACGCCGCTCGGCGAGCCGTTCGGCGAGCGCCTGGTCGCGCGGCAGGCCCATCTCGCGCAGGCGGTTGATCAGGGCCTCGAGCTCGCGCAGGCCCATCTCGTCCAGCACGCGCCGGGTCAGGAGGTTGCGCTGGGTGTTGAGGCGGATGTCGCTGGCCCGCGCCCTGGCCGCCGCGGCCTCCATCGCCTGGGTCAGGCCGATGGCGTCGTTGTTCAGCAGCATCTCGGCCAGCGGCGGGGCCTCGCCGCCTTCGCCGCCCTCGTTGGCGGGCGAGGGGTTCTGCTGCGCCTTGGCCTCCGGCGGCGGGGCGTCCTTGAACTCCTCGCGCGTGAAGAAGGTGTCGAAGCAGATGTCGAACCGCTCGACCTCGTCGGCGGTCTTGGCGAGGGTGACGCACAGGGCGTCCTTCAGGAGCTCGCGGTCGGCGTAGCCGATCTCGGCCACGGCGCGGTGGGCGTCGATCGCCTCGGCCGGCGAGACGCGCACCTCGGAGGCCCTGAGCGCGCGCAGGAACTCCTCCAGCGCGCCCTGCATCGGAGCGCCGTGCTGGAGACCCCCTTGCTGGGCGGCGGCCACGGGATCAGACCCCCGCGGCCTCGGCCGCCTTGGCCAGGTACTCGCCGATCTTCGGCTCCACGGCGACGATGTCCTGCTCGAACTTCAGCAGCACCGACAGGGTCTCGCGCACCAGGTCCGGCTCGAGCGCGCCGGCATGCAGCAGGATCAGCGCGCGCGCCCAGTCCACCGTCTCCGAGATCGACGGCATCTTGCGCAGCTCGACCTCGCGCAAGGTCTGCACGAAGGCCACCAGCTCGCGGGTCAGCTTCGCCTCGATCCCCGGCACGCGGGTGGCGACGATCTTCTCTTCCAGCTTCGCGTCCGGCAGCGGGATGTGCAGGTGCAGGCAGCGGCGCTTCAAGGCGTCGCCCAGGTCGCGCACGTTGTTCGAGGTCAGGAACACGATCGGCGGCGTGATCGCCTTGATCACGCCGATCTCGGGGATCGACACCTGGAACGCGGACAGGATCTCCAGCAGGAAGGCCTCGAAGGCCTCGTCCGACTTGTCGATCTCGTCGATCAGCAGCACCGCCCCGCCATCCTGGCGCAGGGCCTTCAGCAGCGGCCGGGGCTCCAGGAAGGGCTCGGAGAAGAACATGTCGCCCATGCCCTGCAGCCGGTCCATGGCCGTCTCGACGTCCGGCGCGTCGGTGAGCTCCTTGCCCATGTGGTCCTTCAGGATCTGGGTGTAGAGCAGCTGCTTGCCGTACTTCCATTCGTACAGCGCCTTGGACTCGTCGAGGCCCTCGTAGCACTGCATGCGGATCAGCGGCAGCTCGAGGAGCTCGGCCGTGCGCAGGGCCAGCTCGGTCTTGCCGACGCCGGCGACCCCCTCGACCAGGATCGGCTTTTGCAGGTGCGCGGCCATGAACAGGGCCGTGGCGATGCGGCGCGAGGCGATGTAGCCGGCCCCGGCCAGGCCCTCGATGATGCTGTCGACGGAAGCGAGCGGATGGGACTCCGGGACATCCCCGAGTCGCTGTGCGGCGTTGGTCAAAGGCTCGAACTCTTCAATGGGCAAGGCAATATGACACTGCTGTGCCCGCCTTATCATGCGAAGGCAACATGGAACGGCGCCGCGCCCCCCTCTCGTCCCTCCCCTTCATGGGGTGGGAAAGCTCGCGAAGCGAGCAGGGTGGGGAAGTCTGCGGCGGGCAAGGCGGTCAGCGGGGAGGCGCGTCTCACTTCCCCACCCTGGCCGCTTCGCGGCCTGTCCCTCCCCATGAAGGGGAGGGAGGACTCAGACGGCCTCGACCACGCCTTCGGCCAGCAGGGCGCGCAGGTCGCAGAGCCGCTGGGCCTCGCGCCAGGGCTGGGGCTCCTTCAGCGTCGCCCACAGGGCCGCCTCGGGGCCGATGGCGGGCCGCAGCCGCCCCTTGATCCCCGGCGCGACGAACACCGGCCGCGAGCGCGGCTCCAGCGGCGGGGGCTCGGGACCCCCGAGCGCCGCCTCGATCAGGGCGACCGGCTCGCAGCCGAAGCGCACCAGGCTGGCCCAGCGACCGCGCGCGACCCGGGCGCCCGGCCGCGGCAGGGGCGGGGCGCCGAAGTCGACCGCCACCGCCGCCCGGGCGAGGGCCTGCTCCAGGCGGCACAGGGTCAGCACGTGCGACGGGTCGGGCAGGCGCGGGGCGACGAAGTCCAGGAACGCCTCGGCCTCCAGGTTGCGGAACGCGCCAGCGCCGCCGCCAAGGTCCACCCACTCGGCGATCAGCCGGCGGCGCGCCTCGGTGGGCAGCAGCGACAGGGTGATCGCCCCGGCCTTGGCCGTGCGCGCCTCGCACCACGAACGCCGCACCGCCGCGGTGACGGCGAGGCCCCGGTCGCCTCCGCCCGCGGCGGCGGGGCTGCGCACCCGCCGCGCCAGCGCTTCCTGGAAGGCGGCCAGGCTCATGCGGCGGCCCTCCGGCGCCGGCTCCAGACGTCGCGGGTGCGCGCCAGCTCGCGCTCGATCCCGCGGGGGCCGAGCGCGGCGTAGTGGTCGTCCAGCAGCTCGAAGACGACGCCGGCCA
>DASZQQ010000464.1:0-20054 GCA_035549595.1 Caulobacteraceae bacterium | reverse complement strand
CTCGGCGGACTCGCCGGCGCGGCGGTGCTGGGGCAGGTGTTCGATCGCCTGGGCTGGGGCGCCACCGTGCTCGGCGTCGGCGCGGCCCTGGCCGCCGCCGCCTGGTTCGCCTCCCGGCTGCACCCCGACACGGCCGGCAGGGCGACGCCCGCCGCCCGCTAGATTGGGAGGCGCACCGTCCGACCTTCCTTGCGCCGTCCGGACGCCTCAGGGCGCTCGAGCAGCCACGCACAGCCGCCGAAGCGCCGCGCCGATCGTCGGACCGAACAGCTGGCCGGCGATGTCGTCGCGCCCCTCGGCCTCCAGGATCCGCTTGATGTCGGCGATGCCCTCGCACTCGCCGGACCTCGCCAGTTCGTAGGCTCTCTGCACGGTGGTCGATCGACTGGTCATGGCGACACCTATGACGCGTTCGCGCCCGCGCCGCCATGGTCTGGACGCGCGGCCTCGCCCGCCGGCTAAAGTGGGGACACACACTCGTTCTGCGGGCACCGGGTCATAGGCCAAGGCTGTGGGGCGAGTGTGTGTCCCCATTTTAGTCCAGGACGCACTAACGGATTGATCCCCGAGTTCCGGTTCTCCACAGGCCCGCCAATCCATTGGGGGCCCGAGTGGTAGCTGGGGGCGGGATCGAACCGCCGACCTGTGGGTTATGAATCCACCGCTCTAACCATCTGAGCTACCCAGCCGGGAAACTCGGGAGCGCGGGTTATAGGGAACAGTTCCGCGGCCTTCAAGACGCTTGCGCAGCGCCAAGACCCAGGCGCGCCGCGACCTCTTCGCCGATCGCGAGCGACGAGGTCAGGCCGGGGCTTTCGATGCCGAACAGGGCGACGAGGCCGGCAAGGCCGTGGCTGTCCGGACCGTCGAGCTGGAAGTCGGGCTGCGGCTCGTCGGGGCCGTGGATCTTGGGGCGAAGGCCCGCGTAGTCGGGCGCCAGGGCGCCGTCGGGCAGGCCCGGCCAGAACTTGCGGATGTAGCGGTAGAAGCCCTCGGCCCTGGCCGGATCGACCGAATAGTCCTCGGTCTCGACATAGGCGAGGTCCGGTCCGAACACGGCCTGGCCGCCGAGGTCCTTGCGGTAGTGGGTGCCGAGCGCGCCGTGGATCGGCGGCGGATAGATCAGGTGGTCGAACGGCGCCCTGCCCTGCAGGCGGAAGTAGACCCCCTTGCCGAGCCAGCGTTTCGGAATCCGCGCCTTCGGGAAGCCTTCGATCAGGCCGGCCACGGCCTGGGCCGAGAGGCCGGGCGCGGTGACCAGCAGCCGCGTCGTCAGGGTCGCCGGCGCCTCGCCGCCGGCCGCGACGGTGAAGCCGCCGCCATCGATGGGCGTCGCCCGCTCGAACGGCGCGCCCTCGACCACCGCCCCGCCGCGGGCCTCGATCTCGCCCCGAAGCGCGGTCATGTAGCCGTGGCTGTCGAAGACGCCGCTCTCGGGCGAGAGCAGCGCCGCTGAGGCCTTCAGGCCCGGCTCCAGCGCCGTCGCCTCGGCCCCTGTCATCATGCGCAGGCCCTCGACGTCGTTGACGACGGCCTGAGCCTGGATCGCCTCGACGCGCTCGACCTCGCTGTCGTCGGTCGCCACCACCAGCTTGCCGCAGCGGCGGTAGTCGACCTTGTGCGTGTCCAGGAAGGCGTAGAGCGCGCGGCGGCCCGCAACGCACAGGCGCGCCTTCAGGGAGCCGGTCGGATAGTAGAGCCCGGCGTGGATGACCTCGGAATTGCGCGAGGAGACGCCCTGGCCGATGGCCCGCTCCTTCTCCAGCACCACCACCGAGAGGCCGCGGCGGGCCAGGGCGTAGCCCGACGCGAGGCCCACGGCGCCCGCCCCCACCACGCAGGCGTCGAAGTCGAAGGAGTCCATGGCCGCTACCTAGAGGAAGCCGCGCCGCGCGTCATCCCGGCGATGGCGTCGCGGCCAGCCGGCTTGCGCCGCGGCAGCGGCGCGACCGGACTTTAACGCGGAGGACGCAGAGAAGGCGCAGAGAGCGCAGAGAGACTGAGCCCCTCTGCGACCTCCGCGCCTTCTCTGCGATCTCTGCGTTAAGATGCAGCGCCTGCGGCGCGACTACGCTTTCCGATTCAGCCCCACTCCGCCCAGAGCTTCGCCTCGGCCGCCTTGGCCGGCGGGATGGAGGCGTCCTTGACGTGGCCGAAGCCGCGGATCTGGTCGGGGACGGAGGCGATCTTCACGGCCAGCGGCAGGCGCTCGGACGAAAGGCCCGCGGCCAGGCGGTCGAGGCCGGCCTCGTAGTCGGCGACCAGCCGGCGCTCCGCCTTCCGCTCATGGCTGTGGCCGAAGACGTCGAGCGGACCGCCCCTGAGGCCCTTCAGCCTGGCCAGCAGCGGGAAGCCGACGTTCAGCATCAGGCCGCCGAAGGCCATCTTGCGCGGCCGGCCCTCGGGGTCCTTGGGCGCCAGGAGCGGCGGCGAGAGCAGCACCTTCATCCGGCCGCCCTTGAAGGTCTCGCCGAGGGTCTCGCGGAAGCGGCCGTCGGAATAGAGCCGGGCGACCTCGTACTCGTCCTTGTAGGCCATCAGCTTGTAGAGGTTCACCGCCGCGGCCCGGGCCAAGGCGCCGCCGCCGCCGGCCGCGTTCTCCGCCGCGCGGACCCTGGCGATCCGCTCGGCATAGCGGCGGGCGTAGGCCTCGTCCTGGTAGAGGGCGAGGTCGCGCGTGCGGCGCGCGACCAGCTCGTCCAGCGGCAGGGTCTCGGGCGTCGGGGCGTCGTTCTCGCGCGCGCCGCGCGAGGCCGGATCGTGGGCGGCGATGCGGCCGATCTCGAAAGCCTGCAGGTTCTCCTCGGCGGCGACGCCGTTCAGCTGGATGGCGCGATAGAGGGCGCGGGCGGAGACCGGAACCAGGCCCTTCTGCCAGGCGAAGCCCAGCATGATCATGTTGGCGTAGATGGCGTCGCCCAGGCGGGTCTCGGCCATGTTCACCGCCGGACAGCCGTCGTAGCTCTTGCAGGCGGCGGCCAGGCGCCGCTCCATCGCGCCGGCGTCGAACTTCACATCGCGGTTGGTGACGAAGTCGGCGGTGGGCTGGAAGTCGCCGTTGCCGACGGCCACGGTGCGGTCCTTGGCGTAGAGCGCGAGCGCGTCCGGGCCGGCCGCCACCAGGAGGTCGCAGGCGATCAGCACGTGGGCGCTGGCGGCCGGAACGCGCCCGCCGACCGGCGTCGTCTCGTCCTCGCCGATGCGCACGTGGCTGAACACCGCCCCGCCCTTTTGCGCCAGGCCCGTCATGTCGACCACCGACGACGAACGGCCGTCGATGTGCGCGGCCATGGCCAGGATCGAGGCGATGGTGGTCACGCCCGTGCCGCCGATGCCGGTGAAGACGATGTTGCGCACGCCCTCGAAGGTCTCGAACTCGGGCAGCGGCGTGGAGTCGGCCGTCAGCGCCGGCACGGCCTTGGCGTGGGCGTTGGTCGCGCCCTCCAGGGTCACGAACGACGGGCAGAAGCCTTCCAGGCACGAGTAGTCCTGGTTGCAGGTCGACTGGTCGATGCGCCGCTTGCGGCCGTACTCGGTGTTGAGCGGCTCGATGGAGACGCAGTTGGACGCCTTCGAGCAGTCGCCGCAGCCTTCGCAGACCAGAGGGTTGATGAAGACGCGCTTGGGCGCGGCCTCCAGGGTCCCGCGCTTGCGCCGGCGGCGCTTCTCGGTGGCGCAGACCTGGTCGTAGATCAGCACGCTGACGCCCGGGACTTCGCGCAGTTCGCGCTGCACGGCCATCAGCTCCCGCCGCGGACGGACGACGACGCCGGGGGCGAGGTCGGTGACGCCCTCGTAGCGCTCGGGCTCGGCGGCGACGACGACGGTCTTCTTCACGCCCTCGGACGCCAGCTGGCGCGTGATCTGGGCGACGGTGAAGCCGCTCTCGGGATGCTGGCCGCCGGTCATGGCCACGGCGTCGTTGTAGAGCAGCTTGTAGGTGATGTTCGAACCCATCGCGAGCGAGCCGCGGATGGCGAGCGAGCCGGAGTGGTTGTAGGTGCCGTCGCCGAGGTTGACGAAGACGTGCTTCTCCGAGGTGAACGGCGAGGCGCCGGCCCAGCTCAGGCCCTCCCCGCCCATGTGGCTGGTCAGGTCCGTGTTCGGGTCCGAGAAGCTGGCCATGTAGTGGCAGCCGATGCCGGCCAGGGCGCGCGAGCCCTCCGGCAGGCGCGTCGAGGTGTTGTGCGGGCAGCCGGAGCAGAAGAACGGCTTGCGCAGCTGGTCGGCGGCCAGCGTCACCGCGGCCATGGAGGCGGCGGAGACGCGCGCCAGGTAGTCGTGCACCCGCTGCATGTGCGGCCCCGGCGGCAGGCGGTCGGCGATGGCGAGGGCCACCTCGGCCACCGACAGCGAGCCGAGCTCCGACAGCAGCGGATGGCCCTTCTCGTCGACCTTGCCGATCACCTTCGGCTGGGCGTGGGCGGGCAGGTCGTAGAGGGCGGAGCGGGCCTGGGTCTCCAGCAGCGGGCGCTTGTGCTCGACCACCATCAGGGTCTCGAGGCCGCTGGCGAAGGCGCGAAGGCCGGTGGGCTCCAGCGGCCAGGGCATGCCGACCTTGTACAGCGAGACGCCGAGCGAGGCGGCCTCGTCGAGGCCGAGGCCCATGGCCTCGAACGCCTCCAGCACGTCCTTCCAGGCCTGGCCGTGGGCGACGATGCCGAGGCGCGGGCGCGACGACTTCAGCACCGCGCGGTCGAGCCGGTTGGCCTTGGCGAAGGCCAGGGCGGCGGGGATCTTCAGCGTCCTCAGCCGCCGCTCCTTGTCCATCGGCTGGTCCTTCAGCCGGATGCCGAGGCCGCCGGGCGGCATGGCGAAGCCCTCGGGCAGGGCGAGCTGGTGGCGGTCGAGCGAGGCGTCGATGGTGACGCCTGAGTCCATCATGTCGGCCAGCGCGATCAGGCCCACCCAGAGGCCGGAAAAGCGGCTCATCGCCAGGCCCGCGAGGCCGAAGTCCAGCACCTCCTGCACGTCGGCGGGGGCCAGCACCGGCATCTCGAAGTCCTGGAAGGCGAACTCCGACTGCGAGGGCAGGGTCGAGGACTTGCACGAGTGGTCGTCGCCGGCCACGGCGAGCACGCCGCCCTTGGGCCAGGTCCCGGCGAAGTTGGCGTGCTTGAAGGCGTCGCCGGTGCGGTCGACGCCTGGGGCCTTGCCGTACCACATGCCGAAGACGCCGTCGTAGAGCGCGCCGGGGAACAGGTTGGCCTGCTGGCTGCCCCAGACGGCGGTGGCGGCGAGGTCCTCGTTCAGGCCTTCCTTGAACACGACGCGGCCCTGCTCGAGCAGCTTGCGCGCGCGGTGCGCCTGCTGGTCGAGACCGCCGAGGGGAGAGCCGCGGTAGCCGGAGACGAAGCCCGCCGTGTTCAGGCCCGCGCGCGCGTCGAGTCGACCCTGGTCGAGCATCACGCGCAGCAGCGCCTGCACGCCGGTGATGAAAACGCGACCAGATTCGAGCAGATATTTGTCGTCGAGGGTCACGTTCGCATGCCGCATTGAAAAATCCTTCCCTCGGCCTCTGGCCTCGAACTCCGCAAGAATATATAAGTACGCTGGAAGCGCTTGCCAAAGTTGTGCCTCACGAAGGCGTGATTTCGGCAAAAAACGAGCGCTAATTGCGATAATGGGGACCGTTTCTTGCCCGAACTCCTGGACGCTGTAGACGCGAAAATCCTCGACCTCATCCAGCACGACGCCGGACTCTCGGTCGCCGAGATCGCCGAGCGCGTGGGGCTGTCGTCGAGCCCCTGCTGGCGGCGCATCAAGCGGCTGGAGGACGAAGGCGTGATCCAGCGCCGCGTCACCATCCTCGACCGCGAGAAGCTGGGCCTCGACTTCGAGGTCTATTGCACGGTCAAGCTGAGCCTGCCGACCAAGGACAACCTCGAAACCTTCGAGCAATCGGTGCGGCGCTGGCCCGAGGTGGTGCAGTGCGCCACGGTGACCGGCGCGGCCGACTACGAGCTGCGCATCGTCACCCGCGACATGCACGCCTTCGACGACTTCCTGCGCGACAAGATCCTGTCGCTGGGGCTGGTATCGAACATCGAGAGCCGGATCGTGATCCGCGCGGTGAAGAACTCGACCGCGGTTCCGCTGGGGTTGATCAGCCCCTATGTGGGGACACGCGCCTGACCCCCTGAACAAGCCAAGGAGCCTCCGCCATGATCGACCTCGTGATCGACTCCCGGCGCAAGGATCTTGGCGGCTTCGAGGTCGGGCGGGTGCTGCCCTTCGCCCGCCACCGCATGGTCGGGCCGTTCATCTTCTTCGACCACATGGGGCCGGCCGCGTTCCAGGCCGGCTTCCCGCGCAGCGTCGACGTGCGTCCGCACCCGCACATCGGCCTCTCGACGGTCAGCTACCTGTTCGAAGGCGAGATGACGCACCGCGACAGCGTCGGCTCCGAGATCATCATCCGCCCGGGCGAGGTGAACTGGATGACCGCCGGGCGCGGCATCACCCATTCAGAGCGCTTCGAGGGCCTGCGTGCGGCCGGTGGGACCATGCACGGCATCCAGACCTGGGTCGCCCTGCCTGCCGAGGACGAGGAGACCGACCCGGCCTTCTTCCACCACGGTCCGGAGGACCTGCCGACATACGAATCCGGCGGCCTCTGGGGGCGGCTGATCGTCGGCGAGGCGTTCGGGGCGAAGTCGAAGGTGAAGACCCACTCGCCGATGTTCTACGTCCACTGGCGCATGGCGCCGGGGACCGAGGCCGAGTTGCCGGCGGAGTATCCCGAGCGCGCCGCCTTCGTCGCCGAGGGCGAGGTCGAGGTCGAGGGCCGGCCGCTGAAGGCCGGCCAGATGGCGGTGTTCGAACCCGGCCAGGCGGTGCGGTTCCGCGCCGTGACGCCGGCGCAGGTGATGCTGATCGGCGGCGAGCCGGTGGGCGAGCGCTTCATCGACTGGAACTTCGTCTCGTCCTCGAAGGACCGCATCGAACAGGCCAAGGCCGACTGGCGCGCCGGGCGCCTGAAACTCCCCGACCTCGACCACGACGAGTTCATCCCCCTGCCCCCGGAACCGCCGGCCGCGCCGGCGAATCCGATGAGCTGAACCAGGACCATCACCCCCCTCCCGCTCTCCCTCGCGAAAGCGAGGGCCCAGGTGTTTTTCCGGCCAGCCCCCCCGCCTTTCAGAAAAAGCCTGGGCCCTCGCTTGCGCGAGGGAGAGCGGAGTTTGAAGGGGCGTGACCCGCCCCTCAGTCCTCGGACAGCGCCTTGCGGGCCTGTTCCCAGTACTGGGCGCCGGTGATCAGGGTGACGACGGCGGCGAGCCAGAGGGTGACGTGGGCGAAGAGGCTGGCCCAGGTCAGCAGCATCGACGTCTGCGAGAGGCCGAACGCGGCCCAGGCGCCGACCAGGAGCTCGGCCCCGAGCGCGACCAGCTGCAGGGTGGTCTTCCACTTGGCGAGCAGGGTCACGGGCAGCTTGACGGCGCGGCCGGCCGCCACCTCGCGCAGGGCGCTGACGGTGAATTCGCGGAACAGGATCAGGGCCGCCGGCAGCACCACGGGGGCGTTGGCGCCCTGGCAGAGCAGGCCCAGCACCGCGCCGCAGACCAGCACCTTGTCGGCGATCGGATCGAGGATCGCGCCCCAGATGGTGGTCGCCTTCAGGTGACGGGCGAGCCAGCCGTCGAAGAAGTCGGTGACCGAGGCCACGACGAAGGCGCCGAAGGCCCAGCGCAGCAGGCTCTGCTGCATGGGAAGCGTCAGGGTGTCGCTGAACCACGGCACGTCGCCCGCCGCCGCCGCCAGGGCGAAGAACATGAAGAGCGCCAGGGCCAGGCGCATGCCGGTCAGCAGATTCGGAACGTGCCGCATGGCGCACCCTAACGCGCCACATGCGTTCGTGTCACAACGGACGCACTCAGGAGCCGCGGACATGCCAGGACGCGCGCTGATCATCGGCGGCACGGGCCAGATCGGCCAGGCGGCGGCCCGGCAGCTGCTGGCCGACGGCTGGACCGTGACCCTGGCCCAGCGCGATCCGGGCGGCGTTCCGGAGGATCTGGCCGCGGCCGGCGCGCGGACGATGCGCCTTGACCGCGAGGAGGCCGGCGGCCTGAAGCGGGCGATGAGCGACGGCGGCGGCTTCGACGCCGTGATCGACACCGTCGCCTACGACGGGACCCACGCGCGGCAGCTGCTTCAGGTGCAGGACGACGTCGGCGCCTTCGTGGTCATCTCCTCGGGCAGCGTCTACTGCGACGCCCGGGGCCGGACGCTCGACGAGGCGGCGCAGAACGGCTTTCCGTCCTTCCCGACGCCGATCGCAGAGGACCAGCCGACGGTGGCGCCGGGCCCGGAGACCTACTCGACGCGCAAGGCCCAGCTGGAGCGGGTGCTGCTGGACGAGGCGCGCCGGCCGGCGGCGCTGCTCAGGGCCGGCGCCGTCCACGGCCCGGGCTCGCGGCATCCGCGGGAGTGGTGGTACGTGAAGCGGATCCTGGACGGCCGCCGCCGCATCCCGCTGGCCTACGCCGGTGAGAGCCGCTTTCACACCGCCGCCACGGTCAACATCGCCGCCCTGATCGCCACGGTGCTGGAAACGCCGATCACCGCGGCCCTGAACGCCGGCGACCCCGAGCCGCCGAGCGTCGCCGGGATCGGGGCCGCCATCGCCCGGGCCTGCGGCGTCGACCTCGAGCTCGTCCCCCTGCCCGGCCCGCCGGACGGGACGCTGGGCGCGACGCCGTGGAGCATCCCGCGGCCGATCGTGTTCGACATGTCGCGCGCGGAAGCCCTCGGCTACTGCCCGGCCGCGACCTACGCCGAGGCCGTCGCCGGCGCCTGCCGCTCCGCCGAAGCCGCGGCCCGGGCGGGGGTGAAGTTCCCCGACTACATCGGGGCCCTGTTCGACTACGCCGCCGAGGACGCGTTCTTCGCTGGGCGGCGGTGAACCTCCCTCCCCTTCATGGGGAGGGAAAGGTCGCGAAGCGACCAGGGTGGGGAAGTGTCGGGACTGACGTAGCGCCAATCGGCTGGCGTGCGGGCGGCGTCGCACCTCCCCACCCTGCGAAGCTTCGCTGTCCCTCCCCATGAAGGGGAGGGAGGGCTTAGGCTTGCTGCCCTGCCCCCCTCACGCCTTGCGGAAGAAGTCGTAGATGCGCTGGGCGAGGGCCGCGGAGACGCCCTCGACCTTCTGCAGGTCGTCCACCGAGGCGCGGGAGACGCCGCGGGCCGAGCCGAAGGCGTGCAGCAGGGCGCGCTTGCGGCCGGGGCCGACGCCGTCGATCTCGTCGAGCGGGTTCTTCTTCAGGTCGATGGCCCGGCGCGTGCGGTGGGCGCCGATGGCGAAGCGGTGCGCCTCGTCGCGCAGGCGCTGGAGGTAGTAGAGCACCGGGCTCTTGGGCTCGAGCATGAACGGCTCCTTGCCCGGCATGAAGAAGCGCTCGAGGCCGGCGTCCCGGTCCGGCCCCTTGGCGACGCCGACCACGGCGATGTCGTCGACGCCCAGGTCGGCCATCACCTCCAGGGCCGAGGCCAGCTGCCCGGCGCCGCCGTCGATCAGCACCAGGTCGGGCCTCGGCGGGTTCTCCCCGGCCTCCTCCTCCTTGGCCAGGCGCGCGAAGCGGCGGCGCAGCACCTCCTTCATCATGCCGTAGTCGTCGCCGGGGGTGAGCTCGGACGAGCGGATGTTGAACTTGCGGTACTGGTTCTTCTGAAAGCCCTCGGGCCCGGCCACGATCATGCCGCCGACGGCGTTCGTGCCCATGATGTGCGAGTTGTCGTAGACCTCGATGCGCTCTGGGCTGGCTTCGAGGCCGAAGGTCTCGCACACCCCGGCCAAAAGCTTCGACTGGGCCGAGCCCTCGGCCATCTTGCGGCCCAGGGCCTCGCGCGCGTTGACCAGGGCGTGGTCGACCAACTGGCGCCGCTCGCCGCGCTGGGGCCTGGCGATCTCGACCTTGCGCCGGGCCTTGATGGCGAAGGCCTCGGCGATCAGCTCGCGCTCGGCCGGCTCGACGCTGACCAGGATCTGCCGCGGGATCGGCTTGTCGTCGTAGAACTGGCCGATGAAGGCGGCCATGATGTCGGCGTCCTCGTCGGCCTTGTCGACGCGCGGGAAGTAGGCGCGGTTGCCCCAGTTCTGGCCGGCGCGGAAGAAGAACACCTGCACGCAGGCTTGGCCGCCTTCGGCGTGCAGGGCGAAGACGTCGGCCTCGTCCACCGTCTCGGGATTGACCTGGGTCTCCTGGGCCACCGACGAGAGGGCGCGGATGCGGTCGCGCAGGCGCGCGGCGCGTTCGAACTCCAGGTCCTCGGCCGCGGCGGCCATCTCTTCGGCCATGCGCGCCATCACCGCCCGGCTCTTGCCGCGCAGGAAGTCCTCGGCCTCGCCAACCAGGCCCTCGTAGTCCTCCAGCGAGATCAGGCCGGTGCAGGGCGCCGAACAGCGGCGGATCTGGTGCAGCATGCACGGGCGCGTGCGGCTCTCGTAGACGCTGTCGGAGCACGAGCGCAGCAGGAACGCCTTCTGCAGCGTGTTCAGGGTGCGGTTCACCGCCCAGGCGCTGGCGAAGGGGCCGAAATAGTCGCCCTTGATGGAATGGGCGCCGCGGTGCTTCTTCAGCTGCGCCGCCGGGTGCTCGCGGCGGATGACGATCTCGGGAAAGCTCTTGTCGTCGCGCAGCAGCACGTTGAAGCGCGGCTTGAGCTGCTTGATCAGGTTGATCTCGAGCAGCAGGGCGTCCGTCTCGGTGCGGACGGTGGTGAACTCCATCGACCGCGTCAGGTCGACCATCAGGGCGATGCGCTGGGTGTGGAAGCGGCCTTGCGCGTACTGGATCACCCGCTTCTTCAGCGACCTGGCCTTGCCGACGTAGAGCGCCTCGCCGTCCTCGCCGAACATGCGGTAGACGCCCGGCGCGTCGGGCAGGCGCCGGACCTCGTCCTTGATCAGGGCGGCGCCGGTCAGCTTCGGCGGGGTGGAGACGTCGTCGAGGGGCATGAGGACCCCGAATATAGGCGAGTCCGGCGCCAAGCTCACCGTGCCCGCGTCAGCATGCTACGCTTCGGTTCGGATAGCGGCGGGGGAACGCGATGCTCTTCTGGATGGCGGCCTTCGCCGCCCTGGCGATCGCCTACCTGATCGGCTCGACGCCGACCGGTTGGCTGGCGGGCAAGCTGCTCAGGGGCGTCGATCTCAGGACGGTCGGCTCCGGCTCGACCGGGGCGACCAATGTCCTGAGGACGCTCGGCAAGTGGCCCGCCCTGGCGGTGCTGATCGTCGACATGGCCAAGGGCGCCGCGGCGGTGGTCTTCGCCCGCTGGGTCTGCCGCTGGCTCGAGGCCTCGCCGTCGATCGCCCGGCCGGCGGGGCTCGACCTGCAGGCCGCCACGCCCTGGGCCGTCTGCCTGGCGGGACTGGCGGTGCTGCTGGGCCACGCCCGCCCGGTGTGGCTGAAGTTCGCCGGCGGCAAGTCGGTCGCGGCGGGACTGGGCGTCCTCCTGGCCGTGTCCTGGCCGGTGGGCGCCGGCGGCGCGGTGGTGTTCCTGCTCGGCATCGCCGTCTTCCGCATCGTCTCCCTGAGCTCGATGCTGGCCGCCGTGACCGCGATCGCCCTCGTCCTGGCCCTCGACGAGCCCCTGGCCTACCGGCTGCTGGTCGTCGCCGGCGGCGCCTACGTCATCCTCCGCCACCGGGCCAACATCGGGCGGCTTCTGGCCGGGACCGAGCCGCGCGTGGGACGGAGCAGCCCAGGCTAGAAGTCCTGGCCAGCCGCGGCCCCATGCGATAGTTGGCGCGATGGCTCTCCCGCGCGCGATTCTGTTCGACCTGGACGAGACGATCCTGAGCTTCGGGCGGCGCGAGCTGCTGCTCGAGGAGGTGGCCGAGCGGCACGCGGCGATGTTCGCGCCGTTCACCCCGCGAGAGGCGGCCGACCGCCTGGAGGAGGCATTCCGCGACTTCTGGAGCGACGGCGAGCGGCACCGGATCTGGCGCCAGCGGCCGCTGGTCGAGGCGCGGCGCTTCATCGCCGAACAGGCCTTCGCCGACCTCGCCGGGCGCGGAGCGGCGGCCCTGACGGTGGAGCGGGCGCACGCCTTCGCCGACGCGTTCCATGAGCACCGCGAGGCCCAGATGCGCTGCTTCCCCGGCGCGATCGAGACGCTGGATGCGATCGCCGAGGCCGGCGTGCTGATGGCGCTGGTCACCAACGGCACGTCCGAGGTCCAGCGCGACAAGATCCGCCGCTTCGATCTCGCGCGGCGGTTCCAGCACATCCAGATCGAGGGCGAGCACGGCTTCGGCAAGCCGGAGGAGCGCGCCTATCGCCATGCCCTGGGCGCCCTGGGGGTCGGCGCCGCGGAGACCTGGATGGTCGGCGACAACCTCGAATGGGAAGTGGCCGCGCCGCAGCGCCTGGGCATCTTCTCCATCTGGCACGACCACCGCGGCGAGGGCCTCCCGAAGGACGCCCACGTCACCCCCGACCACATCATCACCCGCCTGGACCAGCTGCTGGACTGACGCCGTGCTCACGCCGCGGCGGCGGCGAGTCGGCCTTTGGACCACGAAGCACACAAAGCACACGAAGGGCGGGGACTTCTGCGAACGCCGAGCCGGAGGTGAGGCCGTATTTTAACGCAGAGATCGCAGAGAAGGCGCAGAGAGCGCAGAGGGGCTCAGAGCCTCCGCGACCTCCGCGCCTTCTCTGCGCCCTCTGCGTTAAAATGCCCAAGGTTCAGACGCCCGAGCCTCGAAAGGATCGCGCTGCGCGCGGCCGCTACTCGGCCCGCTTCGTGTGCTTCGTGTGCTTCGTGGTCGGAATCAGGCGGAACGAGCTCGCGCAGCGGCGCCGGACCCGCCCGTTCAAATCCGCAGTTCGCCGGACATCACGGCGTCGAAGGTCTTGGCGTCGATGGGGCGGTAGGTGTCGCCGGCCTTTACGTAAAGGCGGTCGCGGACCTTGGACGGGTCGAAGCCGTCGGCGACGAGGTCGAGCTTGCGGTACTTGAAGGTGCCGGTGGTCTCGATGGCCGGCAGCAGGCGCAGGAAGACCGGCTGGGCGTAGGCGGGCAGCTCGCGCTCGACGTGGGCGGCGAAGGCCTTCAGGTCGAACTTCGCGTCGGTGACGAGGCCCGCCATGCCGGCGCGGCCGTCGAGGTCGCCCACCTTCACGCCGTAGACGTTGGCCTCCAGCACCCCGGGCGCGGCGAGCAGGCGCTCGGACACCTCGCCGGTGGAGACGTTCTCGCCCTTCCAGCGGAAGGTGTCGCCGACGCGGTCGACGAAATAGAAGTAGCCGTCCGCGTCCTGGCGCATCAGGTCGCCGGTGCGGAACCAGCGGTCGCCGCGGGCGAGCACGTCGTGCAGCACCTTCTTCTCGCTGGCCGCCTTGTCGGCGTAGCCGGTGTAGGCGGTGCGGGCGTCGTCGTGGATCTGGCCGAGGCACTCGCCGACCTCGCCGGGCCTGGCCTCGACGCAGAAGCCGTTCGGGGCGCGGACCGGCGCCTCCTTCTCGACGTCGAAGCGGACCAGGCGGATGTTGAACATCGTGCGCAGCCACTTCGGGGCGCGGCCGATGGCGCCGCGCGCGCCGTCGAAGTTGAACATCGACACATTGCCTTCGGTGGAGCCGTAGAACTCCAGCACCCGAGGCACGCCGAAGCGGTCCTCCAGCGCCGCCCAGACGTCGGGGCGAAGGCCGTTGCCGAAGGCGAGGCGCAGGCGGTGCTTCGTCTCCACGTCCTGGCGCGGCTGGTTGGCCAGGTAGCGGCAGAGCTCGCCGATGTAGACGAACTGGGTGCAGTCGTCGTCGGCGATCTCCTGCCAGAAGTGGGTGGCCGAGAAGCGCTGTTTCAGCGCCACCGAGCCCCCGTTCAGCAGCGCCGCGCCCATGGCGCAGAGGCCGCCGGTGGCGTGGTAGAGCGGCAGGCTGACGTGGATACGGTCGTCCTCGCGGGCGCCGGTCGCGCCGGCGAAGCCGCGCATGTACAGCTGCGCCCGCATGTGCGTGACGCGCGCGGCCTTCGGCAGGCCGGTGGTGCCGCTGGTGTAGATGTAGAGGGCGGTGTCAGCGGCGGTCATGCCCTCGCGGCCAGCCCTGTCGGGCCGAAGCGCGCTGGCGCCCTTCATCGACTGCGCGAGGTTGCGCTGGCCCGAATGCGCCTCCGACAGGGTCCACTCCTGCATGTCGTGCGTCAGCAGCGGGCGGGCGGCCTCGAACGCCGGCCAGGTGTCGCCGTCGACCAGGCAGTGGCGGGCGCCCGAGATGTTCAGGCAATGGGCCAGGGTCTTGCCGGCCAGCTGGTTGTTGATCAGGGCCGTGGCCACCCCGACCTTGGTCAGGCCGTACCAGATCGCGAGGTACTCCAGCCGGTTGGGCATGACGAGGGCGACCGTGTCGCCGCGGTGGATGCCCTGGTCCTGGGCCCAGTGGGCGTAGCGGTTGGCCATGGCGTCGAGCTCGCCAT
The DNA here is from genome assembly GCA_035549595.1 of Caulobacteraceae bacterium. Lineage (GTDB taxonomy): Bacteria > Pseudomonadota > Alphaproteobacteria > Caulobacterales > Caulobacteraceae > Acaudatibacter. The sequence continues at coordinate 5,624 of DASZQQ010000464.1, read as the reverse complement.
AGGTGATCGTGCGCCCCTCGAAGGCGATCGCCGGCCGGTCCTTCCACCGGTCGACCGCGGACTCGAGGTCGTCGCAGATGAGGTTGGTCGAGGTCGCCGCGATCGAGCGAACCCGGCCGAGGGTTCGCAGGAGGCCGCTAAGAAAGCGCCAGTCGCGCCTCAGGCGGTCCGCCAGCCGCATGCCCCTGCCCTCCGATACTGACCTCGACCTTCGCGGAACCGGGGGAGAGCGGTCAAGGCGAGCCGCGCGCGATGCGGCGATGGGCTGCGGCCGTTGCCCCGAAAGCACGGCCCGACGCGGGACCGGCTCCGGGGACATGTTACGTCAGGAACGTGTCCCCTCCAGTGGAACGGGGACACGAACCCCGCTTGCGGCGGGGATCGTGTCCCCGAAGCCGCTCAGCTGCCCGTCGAGGTGTAGCGGCGGACGCCGAAGCCCCAGACCCAGAGGGCCAGGCCCAGGAAGGCGAAGCCGGCGGCCGGCGTCAGCGGCAGGATCCAGGGCGGCGTCCCGAGCGGGTCGGTGTGGCCCATGGCCGCCACCAGGGGGAAGTAGGTCACGCAGCCGATCGGCACGACGAAGGTCAGGAAGTCGCGGAACCAGCGGGCGTAGATGCTGAGCGGGTACTCCGCCGCCGCCTCGCCGCCGTAGGTCAGGACGTTCATCACCTCCAGGCTCTCCACGGTCCAGAACGACATCGTCGCCTGAAGCACGAAGAGGCCGGAGAAGAGGGCGAGGCCCCCGACCACCGCCCAGGCGAGCAGGGCCAGGGCGGCCGGCGTGAAGGCGAAGTGCGTCAGGCGCGCGCCGATGGCGAAGACCATGATCCCTTGCGCCAGTCGCCCGGCGCGCGTCAGGCGCAGCTCGTAGCCCAGCAGTTGCAGGGCGGCGGTGCGCGGGCGCAGCAGCAGGCGGTCGAAGCCGCCGGTCTTGACGAACACCTCGCCGAACACGTCGAAGCCGCGGGTGACGGCGTCGCCGAAGGCGAAGGTGACGCTGACGAGGCCGTAGAACAGAGCCACCTCGCCGAGGCTCCAGCCCTGGATGTGGCCGAAGCGGCGGAACAGCGCCCAGACCCCGACGAACTCGATCACCGTGACCAGGAAGGCGCCGAAGCTCATCAGCAGGAACGAGCCCGGATAGGCCATCTGCGCCCGGATCGAGACGGCGGTGTAGCGCAGGTAGAGGCGAAGGGCGTCCATGGCCTCACCCGCCCTGGATCTGCAGGCGCGTCATCACCCGGCTCAGCCACCAGCGGCCGAAGAGGGCGAGGACCAGCACCCAGCCGAACTGCAGGGCGATCGCCTGCGCCGCCGCAGGCCCCGAGAGGGCGCCGAAGTAGACGCTGAACGGGATGTCGACGAGGCCGGCGAACGGCTGGGCCCTGAGCCACGGGCGAAGGGCGTCCGGGAAGAAGGCCAAGGGGATGATCATGCCGGAGAACAGGTTGGCCAGCGGCGCGGCCAGGGTGTTAGCCCCCCGGTCGCTCATGGTCGCGGCCATGACGATGTTGATCAGCACGGTGAAGGCGGCCGACAGCAGGGCCATGCCGAAGACCGAGACGCAGAACAGAGCGCCTCGCGTCCAGTCGGCCGGCGGCGGCAAGGCCCACTTGCCGAGCCCGGCCAGCGGCAGCAGCACCGACGCGAAGGCGACCATCAGGGCCGCGCGCGGCAGCACGCGCGCCACCGACCAGGCGAGCGCCCGCGTGTACCACCAGGCGTAGGTGTCGACCGGCCGCAGCCGCTCGTAGGCGATGGCCCCGGAACGGACCATGGCGGCGACCTCCGGGTCGGCGTTCCACGGCAGGAAGGCCAGGAAGGCCTGGCCGAGCCAGGTGTAGGTGACGGCATCGCGAAGGCTCATCGGCGCGTGCGCCGCGCCCCCGGCGTAGAAGGCCGCGAACACCAGGATCCGGATCACGCCGAACCAGCACTGGGTCGCGAACCCGGCCAGGGCTGCGGCGCGGTACTGCAGCGTCAGCTGGAAGCGGCCGGCGAGGACCGCGAGGTAGGGCCTGAGCGCCTCGGCCATGGCCTCACGCCTCTCCCGCCCCGTGCAGGTCGTAGAAGCGCGCGATCACCTCCTCGATGGCCGGCTCGTCCACGTGCAGGTCGGCGACGGCGTGCTCGGCCGTGATGCGGCTGACCAGCTTCGGCGCCGGGATGACGCGCGGGTCGAAGGCCAGCTCCAGCGAGCGGCCGGCGCGGACGTTCACCGTCACGCCTTCGATCGCGAGGTCGGGCGCGTTGTCCTCGAAGTCCACGAACAGGCGCCGCTCGGCCAGCACCCCCTGGCGCAGGGTCTCGAACGGGCTGTCGGCCAGGATGGTCCCGTTGCCGATCACGATCACCCGCTCGGCCAGGGCCTCGATGTCGTGCATGTCGTGCGTGGTCAGGATCACGGTCACGCCGCGCTCCTTGTTCAGCACGCGCACGAAGTCGCGCACGGCCAGCTTGGACGGCGCGTCGAGGCCGATGGTCGGCTCGTCGAGGAACAGAAGCTGCGGCGCGTGCAGCATCGCCGCGGCGATCTCGCAGCGCATGCGCTGGCCCAGCGACAGCTGGCGCACCGGCTGGTCGAGCAGCTTCTCGAGGCGCAGGAGGTTGACCAGCTCGTCGCGGGTGCGCGCGTACTGCTCCTGCGGCACGCGGTAGATGTCGCGCAGGAGGTCGAAGCCCTCGATCACTGGCAGGTCCCACCACAGCTGGGTGCGCTGGCCGAAGACGACGCCGATGCGCGCCACGTGGCGGATGCGGTCCTTCCACGGCGTCAGGCCGCCGACCTCGCAGCGCCCGGCCGAGGGCTCCAGGATGCCCGAGAGGATCTTGATCGTGGTCGACTTGCCGGCCCCGTTCGGGCCGATGAAGCCCAGCAGCTCGCCCTGCTCGAGGGCGAAGTCGACGCCCTTCAGCGCCTCGATCGTGCGCCAGCGCCGGCGCACGAGGCCGCGCATCGCGCCCCAGACGCCGGGGTCGCGCTCGGCCACGCGATAGGTCTTGGCCAGACCTTCGACGAGGATCTGGGGCATGCGGATCACCGCGGGCTGGACGCGAGAAAAGGGCGCGGACCCTAGGGAAGCTTCACAAGGCCGTCAATCCGCAGACCCGCGTTCTCGGAATCGGGGACCTCCAGCAGGACGAGGGGAACGCGAACCCCACTTGCGGTGGCCGTCACGTCGGGAAGCGGAAGCTCACCTCGTTGCGGCGGAAGTCGAGGCTGACCTGTTCGAAGCGGCTCATCACGTCGACCCCGACCAGGATCGCCGGGCGACTGACCAGGTCCCACAGGCGGAAGGTATGCAGGTCGGCGAAGGCGACCGGCCAGTTCGGCAGGCGGATGCCGCCGATATGCAGCGCCGGCAGGTCGGCGATGTCGGCCTCGATCGTCTGGCCGGTGGCGCTGACGATCGGGATGCGGCTCCAGACCGTGGTCGGATTGCGCGTCACGGCCAGCTGGCGCAAGGCCATGTTGCCGATCGTCGCCTGGGCGCCGGAGTCCAGGAAGGCGGTCACCGGCACGCCGGCGAGGTCGGCCTCGACCAGGGTCAGCTGCCCGTCGCGCCGGCGGGCGCGGATCTGGACGTCGGTCGGCCGCACGTCCGAACGCCCGCTCTCGATGCGCAGCGACTGTCCCCGGAAATCGAGCGTCAAACGCTGCCCCTCCATCAGGTCGAGGCCAAGCAACCCGTCTCCGCCCAGCGGCTCGGCCGGCAGGATCGACATGGTCGCCTTGGCGAAGGTGCGGTCGCCGACCTGGACGTCCGCAGTCGTCGTCGGAGCGAACTTGACGCCGGCGACCCCGTTCAGCGGGGTGCTGTCGCCTGCGGCCAGGCCGAGGCGTGCGGCCAGGACGTCGGTGATCACCGACTGGTTGGCGCCGGTGTCCACCACGAAGGCAAACGGCCCTTGGCCGTTCACCATCACCGGTGCGGTCATCCGGCGGTAGATGTCGGCGACGACCTTCAGGTCGGTCGGTGGCACGTAGGATGCGTCCTCGCCCGACGGCGGCAGGTGGGTGGAGGTGACCCGGCGGACTTCCGCCGCGCGGACTGTCCCGCCAGCGAGCGCTGCGGCGGCGCCCAGCGCCAGCATGCGCCGACGGTCGGGCCGTTGCTCCCACATGACGTCACCCGGTCCCCGAACAAACGACCTTCGGCGGATCATACCACCGCCGTCGGGCCCCCGACAGCGGCACGTGGCAGCAGCCGCGTGGCGAGGGGCGGTCGCGCCTCAGTCCGGCTGGACGTCGACGCCCATGGCGTCGAGCAGAGGGTACTGCTGGTCGGGCGTGATGCGGACGTTGGCGTAGGCGGCCAGGCGCCGCAGGTCGAGGCCGCTGCGCTCGGCGCCGCGCAGGTCGGCCGCGGTCAGCTTCGCCTCGTCGACGATGGCCTTGAAGAGGTCGGCCCCGGAGAGGTTCGCCTGCTCGAGGTCCGCGCCCGAGAGGTCCGCCTCGCGGAAGCGGCTGCGCGAGAGATCGCACCCGGGAAGCCGGACGCCGGAGAGGTCGGCGAGCTCGAAGTTGCAGTCGGTCAGGGTCGCGGCCACGCGCACCACCTGGCGGCCGAAGGCCCTGGCGAAGCTGCAGCGGTGGAAGTGCGCGCCCATCAGGTTGCAGGCGTCCATCGTCACCGCATAGAGGTCCGCGCCCTCGAACTTCGCCGCGGTCAGGTCGCAGCGGCGCAGGCGGGCTTCGTCGAGGCGCGCGAAGGCGAAGACGGCGCCGGCCTTGCGCGCCGGATCGGTGAACTGGCAGTCCTCGAACACCGCCTCGCGCAGGTCCGCGTGGCTGAAGCGGCAGCGCACGAAGCGGCACTTCAGGAACGAGCCCGAGGTCAGGACGGTGTTGGTGAGGCGGACGTCCAGAAGCGTGCAGCCCTCGAACACGGCCTCGGCGAGGTCGGCCTCGGCCCAGTCGGCGTCCGACAGGTCGAGGTCCTTGTGCAGGGCGCCGGGCCGGAGCGTCGCGGCCACCCTAGCTGAACCGTTCCCAGGCCGACTGGCGCGAGACGCCCAGGGCCGCGCCGATCACCGCCCAGCTGACCTCGCGGGCGCGCAGGGTGTCGACCACCCACTGCAGCTGGTTGCCCTTGCCCTGCAGGGTGTCCTCGATCGGCTTCAGCTGCGCCAGCAGCCGCTCGGTCGGCAGCTGCTCGGGCGGCGTGAACGATGAGGTGTCGGGCGTGCGTCCGGCCATGTACTCGACGCACAGCCCCACGCACCCGTCGCAGATGTAGATCCGCCCGGGCCCGGCGACGAGCTTCTTCACCTCATGCTGCGACTTCAGGCAGAACGAGCAGTAGCGGGTAGGCTGGTCGTGCGTCTCGGCGGCGGCCATCGGCGGCTTCTCCTGCGTCAGGAGTACCCTGACATAGGGCGCATTACAATGTCCCCAAAGTCCGCTCTCCCTCGCGCAAGCGTGGGCCCAGGCTTTTTCTGAAAGGCGGGCGCTGGCCGAAAAACACCTGGGCCCTCGCTTCCGCGAGGGAGAGCGGGGTGAAAGGGGCCTAAGCCACCACGGCCGTCCACAGGAACCGGCGCTTGCGCTCGCTGAGCGGGCCCCGATCCGCCAGCAGGCGCTCGAGCGGCGCCCTCGCGCTCTCCCAGGCAACCCGGTCTTC
>DASZQQ010000463.1:0-8663 GCA_035549595.1 Caulobacteraceae bacterium | reverse complement strand
GTATGTCTCTCCCCCCGAAGAGATGACTCTAGTCGGGCGAGGGAAACAGCGTTCTGCGGCGTCGGCAAGGGGCTGGTCCCCGGACGGCATCGCGCCTAAGTGATCGGACATGGAGACCGAAGACCCGCCGCCCGGCGCCGCCCCCGGCAAGCCGCTGACGCCGGCCGCCCGGCGCGCCCTCGAGGAGGCCGCCGCCCGCCGCGCGGCCGAATCCGCGCCCGAGCCGCCGCCCGAGGAAGGGGGGCCGAGAGGCCCCGAGCCCACGCGCTACGGCGACTGGGAGCGCAAGGGAATCGCCGTCGACTTCTGAGGCCGCGCTCGCCTCTGAGGCGCAGACGCTCGCGTCCGCCCCCGCGGCGGGACTAGGGTCCTGGCGACCCTCGTGATCGCAAGGAGCCGGCCCATGTCTCCGGTGAAGTCCATCCTCCTCGGCGCCGCGCTCGCCGGCGTCCTCGCCTCGCCCGCCCTCGCCGGCGGCTGGGGCGGCCGCTACGGCGCCCACTGGGAACGCCATGGCGAATCCTCGTCCTATTCGGGCGAGGAGACGCGCGACGACGGCTACCGCCACGAGTGGGGCGGCGGCATGAGCCGCGACGTCGAGACCGGCGACACCGGCTGGCATGTTCGCCGCTGGGAGGAAACCGGTCCGGCCCCCGGCGGCTGCTACGGCGGCGGCTACTGGGTGCACGAGGCCTGGGTGAACGGGCGCCTGCTGTTCCATCGCGAAGGCCGCGGCCCGGGCCCCGGCCCGATCCCGGCCGGCTTCTGCGGCCGCGAGGTCGCCCTGCCGGGCAGCTTCTTCGCCGATTCCGGCGGCGTCGGCGGCTTCGGCGGCGGCTATGACGAGGGCGGCGGCGGGGGCGGCGGCTTCGCCTTCGCCGGCAGCTCGGCCCACGCCTTCGCCAGCGCCTCGGCCCGCGCCAGCGTCTCGGTGCGCTTCCACGGCGGCGGCCGCGGCCACCACGGCGGCCACGGCTGCGGCTGCGGGCATCACTAGTTCCTCCCTCCCCTTCATGGGGAGGGACAGCGAAGCGAAGCTTCGCAGGGTGGGGGAGTCGGCCGGAGCAGGGCGCCAGTCGGTTGGCTTAGGGCAACGTCACCCCTTCCCCACCCTGACCGCTTCGCGGTCTTCCCTCCCCATGAAGGGGAGGAAGGGAGATCACACACCGGCCATCTCGGCGACGATGCGCAGGGCGGCCGCGCGAGGGTCCGGGGCGGCGGTGACGGGGCGGCCGCAGACGAGGTGCGAGGCGCCGGCGGCCAGGGCTTCGGCCGGGGTCGCGGCGCGGGCCTGGTCGTCCTTGCCGGACCAGGCGGGCCGCACGCCCGGCGTCACCACCAGGAAGTCCGGCCCGCCGATCTTCCGCGCCAGGGCCGCCTCGTGCGGGCTCGCCACCACGCCGTCGGCGCCGCAGTCGATGACCTGGCGGATGCGCCGCTCGACCAGGGCCTCGACGCCCATGCCGTAACCCATCTCGGCCAGGTCCTGGCCCGAGAGGCTGGTGAGCACCGTCACGCCCAGGATCTTCGCCGACCGCTCGCCGCCGCGGCCCTTCACAGCCGCCCTCAGCACCTGCGGCTCGGCATGGACGGTCAGCAGGTCGCAGGCGCCCGTGCCGACGATGGCGGCGGCGGCCTTCTCCACCGTCGTGCCGATGTCGTGCAGCTTCCAGTCCAGGAACACGCTGCGGCCGCGGGCCTTCAGGTCGCGGGCCATGGCCATGCCGTCGGTGGCGAAGAGCTGCAGGCCGATCTTGTAGAAGGTCACGGCGTCGCCGATGGCCTCGACGACGGCCTCGGCCTCGGCGCGGGTGGGCAGGTCCAGCGGGATGATCAGGCGCGGATCGGCGGCCATCTCGGCGGTCTGGGTCTGGCGCAGGGCGGCGGGCATGCGGTCTCCTTCGGCGGGGCCGGTGCGGCAAATCACGAATTGGGCTAAGTCGCCAGGATGAGCGCCACGGAATTCGCGGTCAACTTCTTCGTCGCCCTGTTCGCCCTGATCGACCCGATCGGCAACGTGCCGCTGTACGCGGCGGCGACGACCGGCGCCTCGCCAGCGGGGCGGCGGCTGACCAGCGTCTACATCGCCCTGTTCGCGTTCGTCTTCCTGACCTTCTTCTACCTGACCGGCCTGGCGCTGCTGAAGTTCTTCGGCATCTCCCTGCCGGCGTTCCGCATCGCCGGCGGCGTGCTGCTGTTCCTGATGGGGCTCGACATGGCGCGCGGCGACATGGCCGAGCTGTTCCACGAGGCCGGCGAGGAGGCCGAGCAGCTGTCGGTCCGGGCCTACGCCCGCAAGCGCTTCGAGGGCCTCGTGGTCCCCTTCGCCATGCCGCTGCTGATCGGGCCGGGGGCGATCTCCACGGCGGTGATCTACGCCGGCGAGGCCAGGGCGCTGGGCTGGACCGGCTGGCCGGTCGGCATCGCCGTGATCGCCGCCATCGCCGTCTGCATCCTGGCCGCCTTCTGGACGACCGGGGCGATCACCCGCCTGCTGGGCCGGATCGGCATGGTGATCGTGGTGCGGGTCCTGGGCCTCATCCTCTGCGCCATGGCCGTGCAGTTCGTGCTCGCGGGCCTTGCCGACCCCGCCGTCGGCGTCGTCCGCCGCGGCGTCGCCTCGCCCTACCACTGAGGCCGGTGTTCAGCGCCCGCGGATGCGGCCGGCCTGGGTGGCCATCAGGGCCATGGCCCATTCGTCGGGGATCAGCTTGCCGAGGGCGGCGATGGCCTTGTTCGGCGCCCCGGTGACGCACATCGGCCGGTTGGCCTCGGCCGCCTCGTAGCCGGCGGCGGCGACCTCGTCCGCCCCCATCCACAGCCACTGCGGCGTCGCCTCGGTGACCTGGGCGCGGGTCTGGTTGGCGTCGTGGAACTCGGAATAGGTAAATCCGGGACAGAGCGCGCTGACGTGGACGCCGGTGGCCTGCAGCTCCAGGTGCAGGCTCTGGGAGAAGCGCACCAGGAACGCCTTGCTGGCGCCGTAGAGCGTCGCCCCGGGGCTGCCCGGCACCAGGCCGGCCAGGGAGGCGACGTTGACCACCCGGCCGAAGCGGCGGTCGATCATGCCGGGCAGGACCTTGTGCGTGAGCTCGCACACCGAGACCAGCATCACCTGCAGGAACGCCGCATGCTCGGCCCAGCCGACGGAGGCGTAAGGCCCCGGCACGCCGTAGCCGGCGTTGTTGACCAGGGCGTCGACGCCGCGGCCGTGACCCTCGATCTCGGCCAGCAGCGCGTCCGGCGTCTTCGGGTCGGCAAGGTCGGCCGGCAGCACCAGCACCTCGACGCCGTGGCGCATGCGGATCTCGTCGGCCAGCTCCTTCAGCCGCGCCTCGCGCCGGGCGGTGATGGCCAGGTCGTAGCCGTGGCTGGCGTAGAGGCGGGCGAAGGCGGCGCCGATGCCGGCCGAGGCGCCGGTGACCAGCGCCAGCCTGGCGCTCACGCGGCGGTCCTGTCGTTGGCCGGGCCGGCCTTCAGCAGGTCGGCGACCGAGATCTGCGCCAGCCGCCCGGCCGCGGCCGCGTCGGCCGCCTCGATGGCGGCGCGAACGGCGTCGGGTATGCGCTCGCCCACTGGGCAGCCCTCGACCCCGGGCGGGGCGACGCCCAGCTTGGCGCAGCCGTGCACGGCCCGCAGCACCTCGTCGAGGCCGATGTCCGCCGGGTCGCGCACCAGCCAGGCGCCGCCGCTGGCGCCCGTGCGCGTCGCGATCAGCCCGGCCTTGGCCAGCAGCGCCGTCACCCGGCGCACGACCACTGGATTGGTCGGCACCGAGGCGGCCAGTTCGGCGCTCGAGACGGCGCGGGCCGCCGACGTCGCCCCCATGTGGGCGAGGTAGGCCAGCGTATGGGCCGCGACCGGAAATCTCTGGCTGTCCGACATGAGGATCAGATGGGGTGGCGGGCCGTTGTTACAAAGTCGAGCCGGGAAGCTACGCGCGCCCTCCGCACGTTCAAATGGATTTGTTGCAGCCCAGCGACATCAGGGCGCGATTGAACGGCGCCGGGTTCGGGTGTATCGCCCGCGACCGTCGCCATGGGATCGGCGCGCCGGCCCGGCGCCGCGGCCATCCCCGGAGGGATCGATTTGGCTGTTGAAGCCCCGGAAGCGCCGTCGCGGGACTCCGCCTCGACCGCCAGTCCCGAAACCGCCGAAACCGCGAAGAAGACGGCCGACCACGGGAGCTTCTTTGCGCTCGCCCTGGGTTCGGTCGGCGTCGTGTTCGGCGACATCGGCACCAGCCCGCTCTACGCCATGCGCGAGGCGCTGGCGCACTCCAGGTCGGGCGGCGCCTCGGAACTCGCGGTGCTGGGCGTCGTCTCGCTCGTGCTCTGGACCCTGACCCTCATCGTCACGGTCAAGTACGTCATCTTCCTCATGCGCGCCGACAACAAGGGCGAAGGCGGCACGCTGGCGCTGATGGCCCTGGCGCAGCGGGCGCTCGGCCGGCGCGCCCTGCCGGTGTTCCTGCTCGGCATCGCCGGCGCCAGCCTGTTCTACGGCGACGGCATCATCACCCCGGCGATCTCGGTGCTGTCGGCGGTGGAGGGCCTGAAGGACGCGCCGGGCGTGGGCCACACGTTCGCGCCCTACGTCCTGCCCGCCGCCGGCGTGATCCTGGTCGCCCTGTTCCTGGCCCAGGCGCGGGGCACCCACCGCATGGCCTCGCTGTTCGGCCCGGTGACCGCGATCTGGTTCCTGATGCTGGGCGCGCTCGGCGCCTGGCACATCCGAGACGACCTCTCGATCTTCCGCGCCTTCTCGCCCACCTACGGCATCCAGTTCCTGGTGGAGAACGGCTTCCTCGGCTTCGTCATCCTGGGCAGCGTGTTCCTGGCCGTGACCGGCGCCGAGGCGCTCTACGCCGACATGGGCCACTTCGGCCGTGCGCCGATCCGGGCCGCCTGGCTGGTGCTGGTGTTCCCGTGCCTGGCCCTGAACTACCTCGGGCAGGGCGGCCACGTGCTCCACACCCTGGCGGCGGGCGACCTCAGGGGCAAGGCCGATCCGTTCTGGAGCATGATTCCGGACTTCGCCTACTGGCCGGTGCTGATCCTCGCCACAGCGGCCACCGTCATCGCCAGCCAGGCAGTGATCACCGGCGCCTTCTCGATGACGCAGCAGGCCGTGCAGCTGGGCCTGCTGCCCAGGCTCGACATCAAGCGCACCTCCGAGACCCAGGCCGGCCAGATCTTCGTGCCGTCGGTCAACGGCTTCCTGATGGTCGGGGTGCTGGTGCTGCTGGTGGTGTTCCAGAACTCGCACCGCCTGGCCTCGGCCTACGGCATCGCCGTCACCGGGGCGATGTTCGTCGACACCCTGCTGGCCTACGTGATCGCGCGCCGGATCTGGAAGTGGAACCATCTGCAGGTCGCCGCCCTGCTCGTGCCCCTGGCGATGGTCGACATGACCTTCATCTCGTCGAACCTTCTGAAGATCCCCGACGGCGCCTGGCTGCCCCTGGCGCTGGGCGCGGCCCTGGTGCTCCTGATGTGGACCTGGTCGCGCGGCGTGCAGATCCTCAGCGACAAGACCCGCCGCGACAGCGTGCCCCTGAAGGAGCTGATCGACATCCTGGCCGTGCGCCCGCCGCACCGGGCCCCGGGCACGGCGATCTTCCTGACCTCGGATCCCGACGTCGCCCCCGTCGCCCTGATGCACAACCTCAAGCACAACAAGGTGCTGCACGAGAAGAACGTGATCCTGACGGTGGCCACGGCCGAGACGCCGCGCGTCAAGGACGACGACCGCATCCGCATCGACCCGATCAGCGGCGACTTCACCAAGGTGACCCTGGCCTACGGCTTCATGGAGAGCCCGAACGTGCCCAAGGCCCTCGCGCAGTGCCGCAAGCTGGGCCTGAAGTTCGACATCATGGCCACCAGCTTCTTCCTCGGCCGCCGCTCGGTGGTGCCCTCGACGCACTCGGGCATGCCGATGTGGCAGGACAAGCTGTTCATCTTCCTGATGAAGAACGCCGCCAACCCCACCGACTTCTTCAAGATCCCGCCCGGCCGCGTGGTCGAACTCGGCACCCAGGTGACGGTGTAGGTCTTCGGTGCGAGACCGGCGGCGCGGCGCGCGCCGTCCTTTCGAACCACGAAACCACACGAAAGGACACGAAAGCGCTGAGGGAGGGCTCGCCGCCCTTTCGTGCGATTTCGTGTCCTTTCGTGGTTCCTAAGACGGCTTCGCCGTCCGAACTGCGGGTCTAAGCCTCGGCCCAGGCGCGGATCAGCTGGTGGGCGATGGCCATGGCGCCGGGGGCGCGGGCGTCCGGCAGGCCGCCCTTGACCAGCGTCTTCGCCTCGTCTCGTGTGAACCAGCGCACCTCGTCGAGTTCGGTCTGGTCGGGCGCGGCGTCCTCGTTCTCGACCTCGGCGATCAGGCCGATCATCAGCGACGACGGATAGGGCCAGGGCTGGGTCGAGTGGTAGTCGACCTTCACCGCCCGCAGCGCGGCCTCCTCCATCAGCTCGCGCGCGCAGGCCTCCTCGATCGACTCGCCGGGTTCCAGGAAGCCGGCCAGGGCCGAGAACATGCCCTTCGGCCAGGCCGCCTGGCGGCCGAGCAGGCACTTCTCGCCCTTCACCGGCAGCATGATCACCACCGGGTCGGTGCGCGGGAAGTGCTCGGCCTTGCACGACGGGCAGACGCGCTTCCAGCCGCCGTCGGCGACCTCGGAGGGCTCGCCGCACGAGGCGCAGTGCCGGTGCCGGCGGCGCCACTCGAACATCTGCCGCGCGGTGGCGAGGATCGCCGCGTCGGTCGGCGGCAGGTCGAGGGCGATGGCCCGAAGGTCGTCGAAGCGGCCGAGGCCCTCCAGCGGCCCGTCGGCCGGGTCGGCGGAGCCTTCCAGGTCGACGGCGAACACCGCGGTGTCCTTCCAAAGACCCATGAACAGCAGCCGCTCGGGCCCGCCGGCCAGTTCCTGGGCCATCACGGCCGACAGGTAGGCGATCTGGGCGCCGCCGCCCTTGGCGGTCTCGACGAACGGCTTGCCGTTCCAGATCGCCACGGCGAGCGAGTCGGGCGAGGCCAGCTTTTCGGCGATCCAGGCGGCGTCGCCGCGCCGCTCGCTGGCGCGGTTCAGCGGGTTGCCGGCGAAGGTGTTCATGAAGGCGTCCAGGGGCATGGGACCTTAAGTAGCGTCGCTTTTGGCCTGCGTCATCACACGCGGCATGCCGAGCTTGCGCCCGACGGTCCCGCACGCGATATAGGGAGCGGAGATCGGCGATGGGCGGAGGCCTCGCCAACCCGGTCAGGACCGGAAGGTAGCAGCCGTAACGAGATTCGCTCCGGGTCGTCTGCCGGTCTCCACCTCGCTCATTCCTGCCGCCGATGGCCGACGAAGACCTCACGCTCGAACCCGAACCCGCCGAGCGTGACGAGGCCACGTCCGACATGTTCGGCGCGGCGCCCGCGCCGCCGGCGGCCGACAGCGGCGCGGCCTACACCGTCCTGGCGCGCAAGTACCGGCCGAAGAGCTTCGACGACCTGATCGGTCAGGAGGCGATGGTCCGGACCCTGACCAACGCCTTCGCCACGGGGCGCATCGCCCACGCCTTCATGCTCACCGGCGTGCGCGGGGTCGGCAAGACCACCACGGCCCGCCTGCTGGCCCGGGCGCTGAACTACGAGAGCGCCACCGTCCACCAGCCCAGCGTCACGGACCTGGCGGTCGAGGGCCGGCACTGCCGGGCCATCACCGAGGGCCGGCACCTGGACGTGCTCGAACTCGACGCCGCCACGCGCAGCAAGGTCGACGAGATGCGCGAGCTGCTCGACGGGGTGCGCTACGCCCCGGCCGAGGCGCGCTACAAGGTCTACATCATCGACGAAGTGCACATGCTCTCCACGGGGGCGTTCAACGCCCTCCTGAAGACGCTGGAAGAGCCGCCGCCGCACGCCAAGTTCATCTTCGCCACCACCGAGATCCGCAAGGTGCCGGTGACCATCCTCTCGCGCTGCCAGCGCTACGACCTGCGCCGCGTCGAGCCGGACGTGCTGGTGAAGAACCTCACCAACATCGCCACCGGCGAGGGGGCGCGGATCGAGCAGGAAGCCCTGATGCTGATCGCCCGGGCGGCCGAAGGCTCGGTGCGCGACGCCCAGTCGCTGCTCGACCAGGCCATTGTCCAGGCCGAGGCCGGCGGCTCGGTCACCGCCGCCACCGTGCGCGACATGCTGGGCCTGGCCGACCGCGCCCAGACCATCGGCCTGTTCGAAAAGACCGTGCGCGGCGAGGCGGGGCCCGCGATCGAGGCCTTCCGCACCCTCTACGGCTACGGCGCCGATCCGGTGACGGTGGTGCTGGACCTGCTGGAGCACTGCCACGGCGCCTCGGTCGCCAAGGCCCTGGGCCCCGACGTGCTCGGCCTGCCGAAAGACCAGGCCGCGAGCTTGGCCTCGCTCGGCGCGGCCCTCTCCGCCGGCAGCCTGCAGCGGCTCTGGCAGATGCTGCTGAAGGCGCACGACGAGGTGCGCCGCGCCCCCGATCCGGCCGCGGCGGTCGAGATGGCCCTGATCCGTCTCGCCTACGCCGCCGACCTGCCGGGGCCCGAGGAGGCCCTGCGCGCCCTGCAGTCGGGCGAGGTTCCCGGCGGCGGCCCGGCCCGTTCCGGCGGCGGCGCGCCGGCCGGTGGCGGCGGTGGCGGCCT
>DASZQQ010000462.1:0-3971 GCA_035549595.1 Caulobacteraceae bacterium | reverse complement strand
AAAGGATCCGCTGCGCCCATGGCGACGAAGGCCTCGAAGTCCTCGGGATGGGCGGCGGCCCAGGCCGCGTCGCGGCGGGTGTCCGAGACGCCGATCAGCCGGCGGGCCCGGGTCACGCGGTCCAGATGGTCGATCTCGTGGAACGGGAACGAGGCCCCGCCCGCCCCGCCGGGCGAGGTGCAGGCCAGCACCAGGCGCCGCACCTTGTGCGGATGGCGCAGCACCAGCTCCTGGGCGACCATGCCGCCGAACGAGACTCCCATCACCAGGGCCTCGTCCCAGCCGACGTGGTCCATCAGCCGCGCCGCGTCGTCGGCGTAGTCGGCCATCGTATAGGGCCGGTCGGGCTTGGAGGTGCGGCCGAGGCCGCGCTGGTCGTAGGCCAGGACGTCGAACGCCTTCGGCAGCGGGCCCTCGAACACGCCGGGCCGCACGCGCAGGTCACCGCCGGTGCCGGAGATGAACAGCAGCCGCTCGCCGGCGCCGGCGCGCTCGTAGCAGATGTCGATGTCACCCACGGTCTCGATCGGCATCGGCGGTTCTCCCTGTCCGGCCAGTGTGGCCGCCCGGCGTTCCGCCTGGCAAGGGCCGGCCGGGGCTGTCCCAAGGTCCCCTTGCCGGTTGCGGCGCGCGGGCGCCAAGGTCTCGGTGTCCGCCGCCAGGAGACCGCCGATGAGCGCACCCGAGGTCAGCCTCAGCCGCAGGGGTCCGCTGGCGGTGATCCGGCTGGAAAGGCCGGCGGCGCTGAACGCCCTGACGCTGCCGATGATCGGCGAGGTCGAGCGCCTCGCCCGCGCGGCCGAGCGCGACCCCGGGGTGATCGCGATCTGCATCACCGGCGAGGGACGCGGCTTCTGCGCCGGCATCGACATGTCGGTCCTGGCCGACCACGCCCGGAACGGCCCGCCCAGGCGCGCGGCCGGCGACGACGCCGCGGCCCGCAACCCGGCCCTGTTCGGCTTCCTGACGCGGATCTCCAAGCCGGTGATCGCGGCGGTGAACGGGGTCGCCGCCGGCGGCGGCTTCATCCTGGCGATGATGTGCGACCTGCGCTTCGTCGCCGAGGACGCCGGCTTCATCACCGTGTTCTCGCGCCGCGGCCTGATCGCCGAGCATGGCTCGAGCTGGCTGCTGCCGCGCATGATCGGCCTCGGCCGCGCCCTCGACCTCCTGTGGAGCTCGCGCCGGGTCGACGCCGCGGAGGCCTTCCGCCTGGGCTTCGCCGACCGGGTGGTCCCCGCAGACGGCCTGCTGGCGGCCGTCGAAGCCTACGCCGCTGACCTCGCCGCCACGGCCTCGCCGCGCGCCCTGGCGGTGATCAAGGCCGAGGTCCACCGCCACCTCGCCCTCGGCTTCGACGAGGCCTGCCGCGAGGCCGACGCCCTGATGGCCGAGGCGCTGAAGCATCCCGACGCCGCCGAGGGCGCCGCCTCTTTCGTCGAGCGCCGCGCCCCGCGCTTCGCCCCCTGGACCGGAGAGGACGCATGAGCCGCACCATCCTGATCGCCGGCGCCAGCGGCGTCATCGGCGCCTCGGCCGTGGAGCGCTTCGCCGCCGACGGCTGGCGGGTCCTGGCCCTGTCGCGCCGGGCGCCCGACGTGGCCGAGGGGACGGCGTTCGAGCACCTGGCCGTCGACCTCAACGACACGGCTGCCTGCCACGCCGCCGCGGCGGGCTTCGGCGACGTCACCCACGTGGTCTACGCGGCGCTGTTCGAGAAGCCGGGGCTGATGCCCGGCTGGTACGAGCACGACCAGATGCAGACGAACCTGGCCATGATGCGCAACCTGATGGACCCGCTGCTGGCGTCCGCGAAGGGCCTGGCGCACGTCAGCGTCCTGCAGGGCACCAAGGCCTACGGCGCCCACGTGCACGCCCTGAAGGTCCCCGCGCGCGAGAACGCACCGCGCGACCCGCACGAGAACTTCTACTGGCTGCAGGAGGACTACATCCGCGCCGCCCAGGCCGGACGCCCCTGGAGCTTCACCATCTGGCGCCCCCAGATCGTGTTCGGCGGCGCCGTCGGCGTGGCCATGAACCTGATCCCGGTGCTGGGCGCCTACGCCGCCATCTGCCGCGAACTGGGCGTCCCGTTCTTCTGCCCCGGCGAGGCCGGCAACCTGATCGAGGCGGTCGACGCCGACCTGATCGCCGGCGCCCTGGCCTGGGCCGCGGACGCGCCGGCGGCCCGCGGCGAGACCTTCAACATCACCAACGGCGACGTCATGGTGTGGAAGAACGTCTGGCCGGCCATCGCCCGCGCCGTCGGCCTGGAGCCGGCCTACGGCCAGCCGGTGCAACTCTCGACCTTCCTGCCCGCCCACGCCGGCGTCTGGGACCGCATCGTCGCGAAGCATGGCCTGAGGCCCATCCCCATGGCGGCCCTCACCGGCGAGTCGCACCACTACGCCGACCTGCTGTTCGCCTGGGGCGCGGCCGAGCCGCCGCCGCCGGTGCTGGTCTCGACCATCAAGCTGCGCCAGGCCGGCTTCGGCGACTGCGTCGACACCGAGGTGATGTTCGCCCGGTGGCTGGACCGGCTGGTGCGGAAAAAGGTGCTGCCGCCGCCCGCGGCCTGAAACCTTTCGCCCGGCTTGCGAGTTGACCCGAAGCGCCGCGGGGGCGTCTTCAGGAGCCGGACATCATGGAAGAGCAGTCGAATTCGGGCTACCGCTACGGGTTCATCGTCGTCCTCGCCCTCTTGCTGGCGGGGGTTTCGACGTTCGCCTTCTTCGAGATCGGCGACTTCATGCGCTGGGGCTGAAGCCCCGGGGCGCTCCGCCGGGCCGCGAAGCTGCCCGCGGCGGCGGAGAGGGCGATCACCGCCGCGGGCAGTCCGGCCGGCGTCCAGCGCCGGCGTTGATCTCGTTCCTGCGCCTTGGGGTCGCCGGGGAGATCAATCGGTGATGGCCGCAACGAACCATGGATCCCCGGCTCGAGGGGAAAGGTTCAAGGCGGCCGACGCGACCCGGCGGCGTTCGCAGCTGAACGCGGCCCTTGCGCGCGCCGCTCGGCGGATTGAACCTTCCTGCGCCCCGGCGGCATCTATCGTGCGTGGCTGAAGGTTCCGGGATGCTGGGAAGGCAGGTTGCAGCGGGGGGCGAGACGGTCGCGCGGCGGGACGCCGACGCGGACGCGCGCCTGATCGCCCAGGTCGTCGGGCGTGACCTGCGCGCCTTCGAGGCGCTGTACCGCCGCTTCCACCCGCGGCTGTCGCGCTTCCTGGTCAACATCCTGCGCCGGCCGCATCTGGTGGAGGAGGTGCTGAACGACACCATGCTGGTCGTCTGGACCCATCCCGACCGCTACAACGGCCGCAGCAAGGTCTCGACCTGGGTGTTCGCCATCGCCTGGCGCAAGGCGCTGAAGGCGCTGCGACGGCA
This sequence comes from Caulobacteraceae bacterium, assembly GCA_035549595.1. Classification (GTDB taxonomy): domain Bacteria; phylum Pseudomonadota; class Alphaproteobacteria; order Caulobacterales; family Caulobacteraceae; genus Acaudatibacter. The sequence goes on along the minus strand of DASZQQ010000462.1, from coordinate 588 downwards.
CCAGGACCCCATCGAGGACGCCAAGGCCGACGCCCGCCCCAGTCCCGAGCCTGGGCCGGAGCAGCAGATGGACGGCCAGCAGGTGCGCGCGGCGCTCCGCACGGCGATGGCGGGCCTGTCGCCCGAGCATCGCACCGTCGTCGACCTCACCTACTTCCACGAGATGGGCTACCGCGAGATCGCCGAGATCATGGAGTGCCCGGTGGACACGGTGAAGACGCGCATGTTCCACGCCCGCAGACGCCTTCGTGAGCGCCTGCCGGGCCGTTTTTCGGACTGGATTTGAGGCACGGAGGGGACCATGGGCCGGATCCTCGACTTCAGCCGCGACCGCCACGCCGAGACCCGGATGCTGCTGCCCTGGTACGACAGCGGCGCCCTGGAGCCTGACGAGCTCCAGGCCGTCGAGGCGCACCTGGCGGCGTGCGCCGAGTGCCGCGCCGAGCTCGCGGCCGAGCGGCGGCTGGAGGCGGAGGTCGCCGACCTGCCGCTCGACGTCGACGCGGGCTGGGCGGCGATGCGGGCGCTGATCGAGGCCGCGCCGCCGCGGCATGCGCCGTTCGCATCGGCCGGTCGGCGGGCGAAGGC
>DASZQQ010000461.1:0-5061 GCA_035549595.1 Caulobacteraceae bacterium | reverse complement strand
AGTGCATGAACTGGCCTCGCTTCTCGCCGCGGATCAGGCCGGCGTTCTCCAGGATCGACAGGTGCTTGGAGATGGCCGGTTTCGACATCTCGAAGCGCGAGGCGATCTCCCCGGCCGTCAGCGTCGCCTCGGACAGGTAGGCGAGGATCTTGCGGCGTGGCGTCGAGGCCAGGGCTTCGAAGATCTTGTCCAAGGCTTCCTCATTTAACTAAATAGCTAATTATCTCGACGGTTCTCCGCCGTCAAGCGGAGCGGCCGGCCGGCCAGCCTACCCCCGCAGCTCCAGCCCGTTGCCCTCGGGGTCGCTGAGATAGACGCTGACGCCCTGGCCGCCGGCGCCGTAGCGGATGCCGCTGTCGCCGACCTTCACGCCGTGGGCGGTCAGGTGGGCGGTGACCTCGGCGAGGTCGAAGCCTTCGACGTTCAGGCAGAAGTGGTCGAGGTTGCGGCCCTCGGGCCCGGGGCCGGCGCCGCCCATGCGGCCCAGGATCCCGTTCACGTCGACGAGGTCGACGAGCTGGGCCCCGGCCCGCAGCTGGACGAGGCCGATGCCGTCCTGCCGGCGCTCGACGCTCATGCCCAGCACGTCGCAGTAGAAGGCGATCATGCCTGGCAGGTCCTTCACACGGAGCACCAGGTGGTCGAGACCCTTCAATCTGAGCGGCACGATCGCCTCCCTGTCCGTCACGTGGCCTTCGCCGGGGCCGGGAAGCCGCGGTCGCGCATCAGGGCGTCGATGGTCACGTCGCGGCCGCGGAAGCGGCGGAACGCCTCGCCGGCCTCGATGGTGTTGCCGACGCTCATGATGCAGTCGTGCAGCTTCTTGGCCACCGCCTTGTCGTAGAAGCCGCCGGGCGCCTCCTCGAACGCCTCGGCGGCGTCGGCGGTCAGGGTGTCGGCCCAGATATAGTCGTAGTAGCCGGCCGAGTAGCCGTCGCCGGAGAAGATGTGCCCGAAGTGCGGCATGCGGTGGCGCATGATGATTTCGCTGGGCATGCCGATCTCCTTCAGCGTCTCGGCCTCGAACGCCTTGGGATCGATGGTCGCGTCGCCGGCCAGGTGGACCTTCATGTCGACGATGGCGCTGGCCAGGTACTCGACGGTGGCGAAGCCCTGGTTGAAGGTCTTGGCCTTCTTGATCTTGGCCACCAGCTCGTCGGGCATCGGGGCGCCGGTCTGGTGGTGCACGGCGAAGCGGCTCAGCACCTCCCTGGTCGGCAGCCAGTGCTCGTTCAGCTGGCTCGGGAACTCGACGAAGTCGCGCACGACGTTGGTGCCGGCGAGGCTGGGGTAGGTCACGTCCGAGTTCAGGCCGTGCAGGGCGTGGCCGAACTCGTGGAACATGGTCGTCGCGTCGTCCCACGAGATCAGGATCGGCTCGCCGGGCTTGCCGGGGATGAAGTTGGCGTTGTTCGAGACGATCGGCGTCACCGTCCCCTTGAACGTCTCCTGGGTGCGGTACTCGTTCATCCAGGCGCCCGAGTTCTTGCCGGCCCGGGCATAGGGGTCGAAGTACCAGAGGCCGACGCGCTGGCCGTCACGGCGCACCTCGAAGGTGCGGATGTCGGGGCGGGCCGTCGGCAGGTCGGTGACCTGAACGAACTCGAAGCCGTAGAGCTGGCCGGCGGCCCAGAACACGCCCTCGCGCAGCTTCTCCAGCTGCAGGTAGGGTTTGATCTCGTTCTCGTCGAGGTCGTACTTCGCCTTGCGCACCTTCTCGGCGTAGTAGCGGTAGTCCCAGGGCGCGATGGTGATGCCCGCCTTCTCCGCGTCGGCGAGGGCCTGCATGTCGGCCACCTCCTCGCGCACCCGCGCCACGGCCGGGGCCCAGACCTTCAGCATCAGGTCCATGGCCGCTTCCGGCGTCTTGGCCATCTGGTCGTCGGTGATCCAGTGGGCGTGGGTCTTGAAGCCCAGCAGCTTCGCGCGCTCGGCGCGCAGCTTCAGGATCTCGACGATGACCGCGTTGTTGTCGTGCTCGCCGCCGTTGTCACCGCGCGCGGCCCACATCCGAAAGCCCTTCTCGCGCAGGTCGCGCCGGGCCGAATAGGTCAGGAACGGCTCCATCGACGAGCGGGTGTTGGTGATCAGCCACTGGCCCTTCAGGCCCTTGGCCTCCGCCGCCGTGGCCGCCGAGGCGACCAGCCAGTCGGGCAGGCCGGCGAGGTCGGCCTGGCTCGTCAGCGGCAGGGTGTAGGTTTCCTCGTCCGCGAGTTCGTTCTGGCCGAACTGGGCGTAGAGCACGGCCAGCCGCTGGTTGATCTGCGCCAGCCGCGCCTTGTCCGGCGGCGAGAGGGCCGCGCCGGTGCGCGCGAAGCGGCGGTACGTCACCTCGGTCAGGCGCTTCTGCTCGGGCGTCAGGCCCGAGGTCTCCATGGCCTCGTGCACCGCCTTGATGCGGGCGAAGAGGGCCGCGTTCTGCACCACCTCGTCCTGGGCGGCGGCGAGCACCGGGCTCATCTCCTTCTCGATCGCCTGCATCGGCTTGTCGTTCAGGGTCGAGGTGTAGACGTAGAAGTAGGTCAGCACGCGGCCGAGCGGCCGGCCGGCGTCTTCCAGGGCGGCGACGGTGTTCTCGAACGTCGGCGGCGCCTTGTTGGTGGCGATGGCGGTGATCTCGGCGCGCTGGGCCTCGATGCCGGCCTCGATCGCCGGCTTGAAGTCGTCGATGCGCACCTTGTCCCACGCCGGGGCGCCGCCGTGCGGACCGGTGAACGGGGCGAGCATGGGCTGGGTCATGGCGCCGGCCGTCTTAGCGGCGCTGGCGGCCGGCGCCAGCCCGGCGAGGGCGGCCGCCGCGCTGGAGGCGGCGAGGAAGGTGCGTCTTTGCAAGGATGGGGCTCCCCAGGGGTACGATCTTGCGGCCAACCTAGGGACGAGCGCGGCCGCCGTCATGTGACAGGACGTTAATGTTCGCCCCCTCCCCCGCGAAGCGGGGGAGGGGGACCGCCGGCCAGGGGCCGGCGGTGGAGGGGGCGTCCCGGCGACATCTCGGCGCTTCCCCAGCGGCCCTCCCGCGTCGTAAACGGCGGTCATGGCGATCGGGGTGTTCGATTCAGGCATCGGCGGGCTCACCGTGCACAAGGCGCTCGTCGAGCGCCTGCCGGACGCCGACTTCGTCTACCTGGCCGACCAGGCCAACACCCCCTACGGCGGGCGTCCCGGCGAGGAGATCGTCGAGCTGACCCGCGCCGGGTGCGAGCGGCTGTTCGCCGCCGGCTGCGACCTCGTCGTCCTCGCCTGCAACACCGCCGCGGCGGTGGCCCTGCGGCGTCTGCAGCAGACCTGGCTGCCCGGCTTCCGGCGCCAGGTCGGGCGGCCGGTCAACGTGCTCGGCATCATCGTGCCGACCATCGAGGCGGCCACGGGCGTGCCCTGGGAGCACGAGCTCGACCGCGATGGCGAGAAGGCCGAGCACCTGGACGTGCTGGGCGTCTTCTCCACGCCGGCGACGACGGCCAGCCGCGTCTACGAGATCGAGATCGACAAGCGCAGCGGCGACTTCGCGGTGTTCTCCGAGCCGTGCCCGACGCTGGCGCGGATGATCGAGGAGGGCGCCGCCGACGCCGACCTGGCGCCGGTGATCGCCGCGCACGTGAAGGGCCTGACGACCCGCATCGGCCGCGCCCCGGACCGCGCCATCCTCGGCTGCACTCACTACGAGATCACCGCCGACCTGTTCCGCGCCGCCCTGCCGCCGGGCACGCCGCTGATCCACCAGCCCGGCGCCACGGCCGAGGCGATCGAGCGCTACCTGGCGCGGCATCCGGAGTACGATCCGGGAGCCTCGGGCGCGCGCCGGTTCCTGACCACCGGCCGGCCGGGGCGGCAGAACGGGCTCGCCGCGCGGTTCTGGGGCGGCGCGCTCGACTTCGAAGCCGCCTGACGCGGCGACAAAGGGGAGATCGCCATGCGCCAACGTCTCATCCTGGCCGTCCTCGGCGCCGCGGCGCTGATGGCGCTGTCGGCCTGCTCGGCCGTCAACTGCGGCGCGGCCGGGGACGGGGACCGCGCCGGCGGCGGCTGCCGGGCGCACACCACCTTCTGAGGTCCGCTTGATCGGCCGCCCCGGCCGCGCTTGGATGACCGTCCAAACACGGGGAGGCAGGCTCATGCTCAGAGCCGGATTGGCCACAGCCGCGGCGGCGCTGGCCCTGGCCGGCGCGGCCCGGGCCGAGGTCGTCGACGCCCAGCCGAACGGCTTCGAGGTCCGCCAGAGCGTCACCATCGCCGCGCCGCCGGCCAAGGTCTGGGCGGCGCTGGTCCAGCCTGGCCAGTGGTGGAACTCCGCCCACAGCTGGTCGGGGGATGCGAAGAATCTCAGACTCGATGCGAGGGCCGGCGGCTGCTGGTGCGAGACCCTGCCGAACGGCGGCGGGGCGGCCCACCTGCGCGTGATCTACGTCGAGCCCGGCAAGGCGCTGCGCCTGGAGGGCGCCCTGGGGCCGTTCCAGTTCAGCGGCGCCACCGGACACCTCGTCTGGACGCTGAAGGAGGACGCCGGCAAGACCGTCCTGACCCAGACCTACGACCTCGGCGGCTACATGCAGGGCGGCCTCGGGACCCACGCCCCTGCCGTCGACGGCGTGCTGACCGACGCGATCACGCGGCTGAAGGCGTTCGTGGAGACCGGCAAGCCGGGGTAGCCGAGGTCAGCTGGCAGCCGCCGCCTCGGCGGCCAACACCCGGCCCACCGCGTTGACCACGGCGGCGATGCGCAAGGTGGCGTGGACGGCGGCGGCGCTGGCGCCTTCGCTGCGGGCGGCGCGTTCGTGGGCGTCCAGGCAGGCGCCGCAGCCGACGATGGCCGAGACCGCGAGCTCGCAAAGCTCGAAGTCGAGCCGGGCCACGCCGGGGCTCATGGCCCCGGTCATGCGCAGCCGCGCCGGCATGGCCCGGTACTCCGGGTGCGTCATCAGGTGGGTGGCGCGGTGGTAGATCCCGTTCATGCCCATGATCGCCGCCGCCGTCTTGGCCGCGGCGACGGCGGCGTCCGTCAGGCCCCCGGCGCGGGCGGCGGCCTCGATCGCGGCGGTCGCGCGCGGCGCCGGCGCGGCCCAG
>DASZQQ010000460.1:0-3586 GCA_035549595.1 Caulobacteraceae bacterium | reverse complement strand
AGTTCGGCGGCCAGGTGCGCGGCCTCGTCGGTCAGGGCGGCGACCCCGCGCGGCTGGGCGGCGACGCGGGCCTCCAGGCCCCAGACGAGGCCGAGGCGCCGGGCCGTCGGCAGGCCCGGGGCGATGGCCAGCACCGGGTGCAGCGGCCGCTCGCGCGCCACGCGCCGGGCGGTGCCGCCGGTGGTGGTGTAGGCGACGAGACAGGCCGTCGAGCGGGCTTCCGCCGCCTTGGTGAGGGCGACGATCAGGGCGTCGACGTCCTCGTCGGCGTCGGGGCCGTGCTCGGCGCGCATCAGGTTCGGCCAGTTGGGGTCGGCCTCCACGCGCTGGATGATGGCGTCCATCATCGAGACCGCCTCGCGCGGCCAGGCGCCGGAGGCCGACTCCGCCGACAGCATCAGGGCGTCGGCCCCCTCGTAGACGCCGTTGGCGACGTCGGAGGCCTCGGCCCGGGTCGGGGCCGGGTTGGTGGTCATCGATTCCAGCATCTGGGTGGCGATGATCACCGGCGCGCCGCGGCGGCGGGCGGCGCGCACGATGGTCTTCTGCGCCACCGGCACCTCTTCGGGGGCCAGTTCCACGCCCAGGTCGCCGCGCGCGACCATCAGGCCGTCGGTGACGTCGAGGATCGCCTCCAGTTCGGTCAGGGCGGCGGGCTTTTCGATCTTGGCCAGGATGGCGGCGCGGCCGTTCACCAGCCGGCGCAGCTCGGCCACGTCCGCGGCGTGCTGCACGAACGACAGCGCGATCCAGTCGACGCCGATGCGCAGGGCGAAGTCGAGGTCGCGGCGGTCCTTGGCCGTGAGGGCGGGGACCGGGATCGTCGCCCCCGGCACGGCCACGCCCTTGTTGTCGGACAGGGCCTCGCCGGCGATGACCTCGACCACGGCGCTCTCGTGGTCGGCGCGCTGGACGCGCAGGCGCACGCGCCCGTCGTCGAGCACCAGGTCCATGCCGGCATGCAGCACCTGGAACACCTCGGGGTGAGGCATGGGCGCGCGGCGGCGGTCGCCCGGCGTCGGGTCGAGGTCGAGTCGCAGGGTCTGGCCGGGCGCGATGTCGATGCGGCCGCGCTCGAACCTGCCCAGCCGGAACTTCGGGCCCTGCAGGTCGGCCAGCACCGCCAGCGGCCGGTCGACCGCGGCCTCGGCCGCGCGCACCGCCTGCAGCGCCGCCTCGTGGTCGGCGTGCTGGCCATGGCTGAAGTTCAGTCGGAACACGTCGACGCCGATATCGGCCAGCTCGCGCACCATGCCGGGGGCGCGGCTGGCGGGCCCGAGGGTGGCGACGATGCGGGTGCGGCGGTTGCGGATCATGAGTGAGTCGTGGAGGCGACCCTAGGTGCGCGGCCTCTCAACCGTCCAGCCGCGAAATGGGTCCGCCGCTCAGCTTCCTTTCAGGAGTGCGGTCGCGTGGTCGAGCCGCTCGGCGGTCGCCTGCAGCACCGCGGCGGTGCGGGCGACGTACTCGCTGGCCTCGGCCCAGCGCCGGTCCTCGATCGCCTCGCGCACCCCCGGCAGGGTCTTGGCGCCGTAGCCGGTCAGGACGCCGGGCGCGTAGAGCAGGTGTTTGTACCAGGGCCGGCCGGGCAGGCCGCGGGCGTCCGTCAGGCCCTGCTCGGCGCCCTGAAGCAGAGCGTCGACCTGGGCCCGCTGGGCCGGCTTCAGCCGCGCCGGATCGGCGGCGGCCGCGTCGTAGGCGCTGGCGCTGGCCCTCAGCCGCGCCACCGCGTCCTCCAGCGGCTTGAAGTCGATCGCCGGGACAGTGTCCTCCTTCGGCGGCTGCGCGTTCGGCTGCGTCGGGTCGGCGGCGAGGGTGAAGGCGCTCGCCTCGACCAGGCGGTTGTTGGTCTCGGTCCTGGTCCGCATGGTGTCGAGGGACTTCTTCAGCTCCTCGACCTGGCCGCCCACCGTGTCGGCGAGGTTGGCGAACGACAGCGGCACGAGGTCGGCGTCGGCCATGCGCAGCACCAGGCGCCCGCCGGTCTGGGCGAGGGTGACGCCGTAGACGTTGCCCGGGTCCTCGAACGCCTCGTAGTGCTCGAAGTCGTCGTAGGCCGAGTGGTAGACGCCCGCGCCCTGGCCCTCGCCGCCGTAGCCGATGTTGATCGACGTCAGGCCCAGGTGCTGGACGAACGGCGAATAGTCCGAGCCCGAGCCCAGGTCGCCCACGGGCAGGGTGCGGTCCCGGGCCGCCGCGGCGGCGCGGCGCTTGTCGGCCTCCGATGCGTCGGGGGCCTGGCCCCGGACCTCGGTCTGGGCCAGCACCCGGTCGCGCGCGCTGGCGCCGGTCTCGGGGTCCTTCACGTCCGCCGCCACCTCGTCCAGCAGCCGGCGGGTGGTGTAGCTGGCCTCGTTGCCGAGGAAGCCGCGGCCGTTGCCGTCGGAGTTGATGTAGACCACCGCCTTGGCCTGCAGCTCGGCGGCGTGCGCCTCGGCCCATTCGGTCGAGCCCAGGAGGCCCGGCTCCTCGCCGTCCCAGCTGGCGTAGACCAGGGTGCGCTTGGGCCGCCAGCCGGCCTTGGCCATCAGGCCCAGGGAGCGGGCCTCCTCCATCGTCGCCGTCTGTCCCGACAGCGGATCGCCGGCGCCGAACACCCAGCCGTCGCGATGGTTGCCGCGCACGACCCACTCGTCGGGGTGTTCAGAGCCCTTCATCACCGCGATCACGTCGTAGAGCGGCTTTTGGCTCCAGTCGGCCTTGACCTCGAGGTGGACCTGCGGCGCGCTCGCGTCCCCGCCGACGTGGTAGGTGATCGGCAGCTGGCCGCGCCAGCCCTTGGGCGCCACCTGGCCGCCGAGGGCGGCGAGGAAATGCTGGGCCTGGCCGTAGGAGATCGGCAGGGCGGGGATCTTCAGGATCGTCTCGGCCTCGGCGATCGGGATGCGTTTCGCGTCGGCCGTGGCGCCGACGTTCGGCGTCAGCGGGTCCCCGGCCCGGATCGGCATGTCCATCACCGAGCCGCGCTGGATGCCGTCCGGGTTGCGCCAGCCGCCCTTGGGGTAGGGATCGCCCGGCCCGTAGCCGTCGTCGGCCGGGTCGGAATAGATGATGCAGCCGACCGCGCCGTGCTCCTGCGCCAGCTTCGGCTTCAGGCCGCGCCAGCCGGCGCCGTAGCGGACGATGACGATCTTGCCCTTCACGTCGACGCCCATGCGCGCCAGCGCCTTGTAGTCGTCGGGCATGCCGTAGTTGACGTAGACCAGGGGCGCGGTGACGTCGCCGTCGCCGGCGTAGGCCAGCCAGGCGGGCAGGCCGCCGGCCTGGCGGCTGCTCGAAGCGTCGCCGGGCACGGGCGGCTCGGTCAGGCTCGCCACGTATGGATGTTCGCCCAGCAGCTCCAGGTGCTCGCTGACCGGCGTCGGATAGAGGACGTTGAACACCTCGATATGGGCGTCCCAGCCCCAGGCCTTGTACTGCGCCAGGGTGAACTCGGCGTTGGCCTTGTCGTGCGGCGAGCCGACCTGGTTCGGCTCGGCCGACATCTGCTGCAGCCGCTCGCGGATCGCCTGGGCCGAGAGGTTGGCGTCGAACTTCGCCTCCAGCGCCCGCTCGGCTGCGGCGCCGGCGGGGCTGAAGCCGACCA
>DASZQQ010000459.1:0-7150 GCA_035549595.1 Caulobacteraceae bacterium | reverse complement strand
CAGGTGACCCTCGAGCGCTGCCGCGGCGGGCGCACCGGCGAGTGGCTGATGGAGAAGAACGATGGCGCGCATCCTCTGCGTCTGGTCGCCGGGCTGGGCGATCGCGAACTGGCGCCGGCGCAACCCCTCCGCCTCAGCGCCTGAAGACCAGGACGGGCAGACGCAGGATCCGGTCGCCGGGCGTCCCTTCGCCCTGCTGACCACCGAGCGCGGCGTGCGCCGCCTGGCGGCGGTCGACGCCGAGGCCGCGGCGATGGGCCTCTTTCCCGGCCAGAAGGCCACCGACGCGGCCGCCCTGGCGCCCGAGCTGGCGACCGCCGAGGCCGAGCCGGAGGCCGACGCCGCGGCGCTGACGGCCCTCGTCGACTGGTGCGTGCGCTTCTCGCCGGCGGTGGCCCCCGATCCGCCGGACGGCCTTTTCCTCGACGTCGCCGGCGTCGACCACCTGTGGGGCGGGGAGGCGGCGATGCTGGCCGACCTCGTCCGTCGCCTGGCCTGGAACGGCCTGCCGGTGCGCGCGGCGATCGCCGACACCCCGGGCGCGGCCTGGGCGCTGGCCCACTTCGCCGAGAGCGGCATCGTCGCCCCGCCCGGCGCCCAGGCGCGGCTGATCGCGCCGCTCCCGGTCCAGGCCCTGCGCCTGGCGCCCCAGGTCGCCGCCCAGATCGCCCGGCTGGGCCTCGTCACCGTCGCCCAGCTGACGCGCCAGCCCCGGGCCCAGATCGGCCGCCGCTTCGGCCCGGAGGTGCTGCTGCGCCTGGACCAGGCCCTGGGCGAGACCGAGGAGGCGCTTTGCTTCCGCCGCCCGCCGAACCCGTGGTTCACGCGCCTGGCCTTCGCCGAGCCGATCAGCACGCCGGAGGACCTCGCCCGCGTCAGCGGCGACATCGCGGCGCGGCTCTGCGCCCGGCTCGCGGCCGAGGGGCGCGGCGCGCGGCGCTTCGAGCTGACCTTCCACCGCCTCGACGGCAAGGCCCAGCGCCTCGCCATCGGCCTCTCCCTGCCCGGCCGCGAGGCCGACCGCATCGCGCGCCTGTTCGCGCCGATGCTGGAGACGGTGGACCCCGGCTTCGGCGTCGAGGTCGCCACCCTCGCGGCCGACCAGGTCGAGCCCCTGTCCGAGGTCCAGCAGCGCCTCGACGCGACGCGCGAGATCGGCGTCGAGGAGGGCGTCGCGCCGCTCGTCGACCGCCTCGCCAACCGCCTCGGCGAAGACCGGGTCTGGCGCGCCGAACCGTTTGCGAGCCACGTGCCGGAGCGGGCGGTGGAGCGGCGCCCGGCGCTCGCCGCCGAGGGCGAGACGGCGGCCTGGGACCCCGAGCGGCCGCGCCCCCTTCGCCTCTTCCGCCGGCCAGAGCCGATCGAGGACGTGGTCGCCCTGACCCCCGACAACCCGCCGATGCGCTTCCGTTGGCGCGGCCAGAGCCACCGCGTGCGCCGCGCCGAGGGACCCGAACGCCTGGCCGAGGAGTGGTGGCGCCTGCCCAGCTTCGACGACGCCTCGCCCGGCCACGTGCGCGACTACTACCGCGTCGAGGACGACGCCGGCGCCCGCTTCTGGATCTTCCGCGCCGGCCTCTACGACCCTGAGACCCCGCCGAAGTGGTGGCTGCATGGCCTGTTCGCGTGAGGCCCTCCCTCCCCTTCATGGGGAGGGAAAGCTCGCGAAGCGAGCCGGGTGGGGGAATCCGAGGACGGCAGGGCGCCAGCCGGTTAGCGCCTCGGGGGCGCCGCACTTCCCCACCCTGCGAAGCTTCGCTTCGCTGTCCCTCCCCATGAAGGGGAGGGAGGGATGACCGCCTACGCCGAGCTGCAGACCACGACCAACTTCTCGTTCCTGCGCGGCGGCTCGCACCCGTGGGAGCTGGTGGTGGCGGCCAAGGCGCTGGGGCTGGCGGCGATCGGCATCGCCGACCGCAACACCCTGGCCGGGGTGGTGCGCGCCTGGAGCAAGGGACGCGAGATCGGCCAGAGGGTGCTGACCGGCTGCCGGCTCGACTTCGCGGACGGCTTCCCCTCGGTGCTCTGCTATCCCTCCGACCGCGAGGCCTACGGACGCCTGACCCGGCTGCTGACGCTCGGCCAGAGGCGCAGCAGGAAGGGCGAGTGCCAGCTGACCTACGCCGATCTCGTCGAGCACGGCGAGGGCCAGCTCGTCATCGCCGCGCCGCCGGCCAGCCTGGACGGCGCCTTCGAGCGCGACCTCGCGCGCCTGGCGGCCGACTTCCCCGGACGGACGTGGCTGGCCGGCGCCCGGCCCTACGGCGCGGCGGACCTGAAGCGCCTCCACCGCCTCGACGCCATCGGCCGTGCGGCCGGGGCGCCGCTGGTGGCGACCAACGACGTGCTCTACCACGCCCCCGAACGCCGCCCGCTGCAGGACGTGGTCACCTGCGTGCGCGAGAAGTGCTCGATCCAGACCGCCGGCCTTCGCCTGGAGGCCAACGCCGAGCGGCACCTGAAGAGCCCGGCCGAGATGGCGCGCCTGTTCCCGTCCTGGCCCGAGGCCGTGGCCCGCAGCGCCGAGATCGCGGACCGCATCGGCTTCGACCTCTCGCAGCTGCGCTACGAATATCCCGACGAGCCGGTGCCGCCGGGCAAGACGGCGATGGCGCACCTGACCGACCTGGCCTGGGAGGGGGCGGCCTGGCGCTATCCGGACGGCGTGCCGGACAAGGTCAAGGCGCTGCTGGCCAAGGAGCTCGCCCTGATCGAGGAGCTCAACTACCCCAACTACTTCCTGACCGTGCACGACGTGGTCAAATGGGCGCGCGAGCAGGGCATCCTCTGCCAGGGACGCGGCTCGGCGGCCAATTCCTCGGTCTGCTTCTGCCTGGGGGTCACCGCGGTCGACCCGTGCAAGCCCGACCACGACGTGCTTTTCGAGCGCTTCATCTCCAAGGAGCGCGACGAGCCGCCCGACATCGACGTCGACTTCGAGCACGAGCGGCGCGAGCTCGTGATGCAGTACGTCTACGAGCGTTATGGCCGCCACCGCGCGGCGATCGTCGCCACCGTGATCCACTACCGCCCGCGCAGCGCCATCCGCGACGCCGGCAAGGCGCTTGGCCTGACCGAGGACGTCACCGCGGCGCTGGCCAACACCGTCTGGGGCAGCTGGGGCGACGGCCTGCCCGACGAGCATATCCGTCAGGCCGGGCTGGACCCGCAGAACCCGGAGATCCGCCGGGCGACGACGCTGGCGGCCGAGCTGATGGGCTTCCCGCGCCACCTGTCGCAGCACGTCGGCGGCTTCGTCCTGACCCAGCGCCGGCTCGACGAGACCGTGCCGATCGGCAACGCCGCCATGCCCGACCGCACCTTCATCGAGTGGGACAAGGACGACATCGACGAGCTGGGCCTGATGAAGGTCGACGTCCTGGCGCTGGGCATGCTGACGGCGATCAAGCGGGCGATGGAGATGCTGGTCCGTGACCATGGCGTGGCCGTGCACGACATGGCCGACATCCCCGAGGACGACCCGGCCGTCTACGACATGCTGAGCAGGGCCGACAGCGTCGGCGTGTTCCAGGTCGAGAGCCGGGCGCAGATGTCGATGCTGCCGCGCCTGAAGCCGCGGCGCTTCTACGACCTCGTCATCGAGGTGGCGATCGTGCGGCCTGGGCCGATCCAGGGCGACATGGTGCACCCGTACCTTCGCCGCCGCGACGGGCTGGAGCCGGTCAGCTTCCCGGCCCCGGCCCCCGAGCACGGTCCGCCGGACGAGCTGAAGGCCGTGCTCGGCAAGACCCTCGGCGTGCCGCTGTTCCAGGAGCAGGCGATGAAGCTGGCCATGGAGGCGGCCAAGTTCACGCCCGAACAGGCCAACGGCCTTCGCCGGTCGATGGCCACCTTCCGCAACTACGGCAACGTCGGCGACTACGGGCGCATGTTCGTCGAGGGCATGGTCGCGCGCGGCTACGACCCGGAGTTCGCCGAGCGCTGCTTCCACCAGATCGAGGGCTTCGGCTCGTACGGCTTCCCCGAGAGCCACGCGGTCAGCTTCGCCAAGCTGGTCTACGTCTCGGCCTGGATCAAATGCCACTACCCGGACGTGTTCCTGGCGGCGATGCTGAACAGCCAGCCGATGGGCTTCTACCAGCCGGCCCAGCTGGTCCGCGACGCGCGCGAGCACCGCGTGAAGGTCCTGCCTCCCGACATCCTGATGAGCGACTGGGATTCGAAGCTGGAACCTCCCTCCCCTTCATGGGGAGGGACAGTCGCCCCGGGCTCGACCCGGGGTGACAGGGTGGGGAAGGGCGGTGAAGGTCCGAACGCCAGCCGGCGGGCGCCTCGTCCGGCGCCGGACTCCCCCACCCTGGCCGCTTCGCGGCCTGTCCCTCCCCACAAGGGGGAGGGAGGTTTCGCCGTCCGCCTGGGGCTTCGCCAGATCACCGGCCTGCGCGAGGACGAGGCCCTGCGGCTGGTGCGCGCCCGCGAGGCGGGGGCTTCGAGCCTGCAGGCGCTGGCGGCGCGGGCGATGCTGTCGCGGCGGTCGCTGGAGCTGCTGGCCGAGGCCGACGCCCTGCGCTCCCTGGGCATGGACCGCCGCCAGGGGCTATGGGCCGCCAAGGGGCTGGCCTCGGAGACCAAGGCCGAGAGCGAGGCGCCGCTGCTGGCCCTGATGGGGCCGCCGAAGGAGCGCGCGGCGGACCTGCCGGCCATGCCCCTGCCGGCGCACGTGGCCGAGGACTATCGCACCCACGGCCTGTCGCTGAAGGCCCACCCCTGCCGGTTCTTCCGCCCGCTGCTGGACCGGCTGGGGGCGGTCAGGGCGGCGGACCTGAAGCGGATGAAGGATGGCCAGCGGGTGGTGATCGGCGGCCTGGTGCTGATCCGCCAGCGGCCGGGCACGGCCAAGGGCGTGGTGTTCGTCACCCTGGAGGACGAGACCGGGGCGGCCAACGCGGTGGTCTGGCGCGACGTGTTCACCAAGAACCGCCGCCAGGTGATGACCTCGTCCTTCCTGGTGGTGCACGGGCGCCTGCAGGTGGCCAGCGACGTGATCCACGTCGTCGCCGAACGCTTCACCGACCTCACCGAGCGCCTGCACGACCTCAAGCGCGAGGACGGCGCCGTGCTGAACCTCACCCCGCCGGAACCAGCCCGCATGGTCCGCAGCCGCGACTTTCACTGAGGCCAATCGGCGAAGCCGACCTTTTCACCAAGAAGCACACCAAGCACACGAAGAGGCCGCGGACATCCGAAGCGCTTCAGCCTCAGCGACGCCTTGGTGTGCTTCGTGCGCTTCGTGGTCCAATCAAACTGAGGCCGGGCGTCCGGGAGCGGACCGCGCCGCCCCCGGATGAAAGGACTCAGCGCGGCGTGGCGTAGGCCGAGCTCATCCAGCCGCGGTTGCCGTTCTCGTCGTCGACTTCCATCCACACGCCGTTGCGCTGGCCGGTCGGATAGACGAGGGCGCCGGCGTGGACGGTCCAGCGGATGCGGGCGTTCAGCGACGGGCCGTCGCGCAGCTGCACGTCCACGGTCGTACGCTCGGCGGCGATCGGGGCGTTGGCCGAGGCCTGGCCGGGGGCCTGGGTCTGCATGTAGTGGACCAGATCGATGAAGGCGACGAAGTACGCCTGCATGATCAGCTTGCCGATGTCGGTGTTGGTGTAGCCGCTGCCGCCCAGGCCGCCGAAGCCGCCCCAGCCGCCGCCCCAGCCGCCGCCGCCGAAGCCGACGTCGGTCTTCTTGGCGTCGCCCTGGGCGATGTACAGCTGCTCGGTGGTGCGCGCGTCCACCAGGGTGATCAGGGTGTTGGCTTCCTTGCTCTGCACGCTGATCGAACCGGCGATGGCGCCGATGCTGCCGGGCAGGAAGTGGCCGGCGAAGCCGCCGAAGTTGCCGCCGCCGGAGTTGGAGTTCGAGCGGGCGATGTCGGGAACGATGAAGTAGTCGGCGGCCAGCACCTGGCCGCGGCCGATGTTCGAGCCGCGCTGCAGGTCGCCGGAGGCGTTCAGGCTGCGCTCCTGGTCGCGCATCTGCAGGCCGCCGTTGCGGTCGACCATGCGCAGGCAGCCCGAGCGCAGGGCGAACAGCTTGAGCACCGCCTCGGGATTGGAGAGGCCGAGCGGCGACCACCAGTCGCGGTCCGGCTCCTTGACCGCCGCGGTGCCCAGCGGATGGTCGCAGTGCGGCAGGTCGTTGATGTCCATGACCTGGGCCCCGCTCTTGGCCATGGCCTGGGACGAAAAGCCGACGACCCCGAGTCCGAGGGCCAGGGCGGCGGCGAACGCTTTGCGCATGAAGAAAGCCCCTGTTCAGATGCGGCCGACAGTAGCGGCTCGCATAGCGGCGTTCAACGTCGCGTCCGCGACCTGAATGGGGGGTGAACCGTAATACTTCCCTCCCCGTCGTGGGGAGGGACCGTCGGCGAAGCCGGCAGGGTGGGGGAGTCCCGTGACGGACAAGGCGACAACCGACTGGCGCCCAGGCCTTCGCGACACTTCCCCACCCTGCGAAGCTTCGCTTCGCTTTCCCTCCCCAAGAGGGGAGGGAGCAGGGCTACTTCAGGTCGGAGAACTTCTTGCCTTCGGCGACCAGCTTCTCGAGCAGGGCCGACGGCTTGAAGACGTCGCCCATCTGGGCCTGGAATTCCTTCATCTTGGCCAGGACCTTGTCGAGGCCGACGTGGTCGCCGTACCACATCGGGCCGCCGCGGTAGACCGGCCAGCCGTAGCCGTTCTCCCAGACCACATCGATGTCGGACGGCCGGATCGCCTTGCCCTCTTCGAGGATCTTCGCGCCCTCGTTGATCATCGGGTAGATGCAGCGCTCCAGGATCTCCTCGTCGCTGATCTTGCGCGTGTTGGCGCCCATCTTGGCGGCGAAGTCCTGGATGATCTTCTCGGTGACGGGGCTCGGCCTGGCGTTGCGGTTCTCGTCATAGTCGTACCAGCCGGCGCCCGTCTTCTGGCCGCGGCGGTCCATCTCGCAGAGCACGTCGCGGATGGTCTCGCCCTTCGACTTCTCCTTCACCCAGCCGATGTCCAGGCCGGCCAGGTCGCTCATGGCGAACGGGCCCATCGGGAAGCCGAAATTGTACAGCACGCGATCGACGTCCCACGGCATCGCACCTTCGAGCACGAGCTTGTTCGCTTCCATCTGGCGCTGGCGCAGGATGCGGTTGCCGACGAAGCCGGGA